>NZ_WWCX01000044.1:0-54901 GCF_009857655.1 Duganella vulcania | reverse complement strand
CGTGGCTGGCGGCGGTGGTGGCCGCAGCGGCGGCCAGCGCCAGCGCGGCCAGCAGCGGAACGGCCCGGCCGCCCCTGTGGTGCTTGTCCATCCTGTCTCCTTGCGCGCCGGTGGGGCCCGGCGCTGTGTTGGTCTGGTGTGCAATGTTACCTGTTGCCGGGCGCCCACACAAAAAATCCGGCGCCCTGTTCTGACAGGCGCCGGCAACTTCGCAATCGAAGAGACGTGGGTCGTGCAACATGAATTGAAAACGGCGCAGTGAAAACGTCCATTAAAAACGTCAATTGGAAACGTTACCAATCCATGCGGACGAATATAGCATTCATTGTTTTTGAGTGTCAACCGGGAATTGGGGCGGCCGGCTCCGGAGCCGGCCGCCGCCGTGCTTACGCCCCTTCGCGCACGAACACGCGCAGGCGGTGGCCGTCGCGGTCGATGGCCAGGAAGGTGTAGCCGAAGTCCATCGCCACCGGGCGCTGGGCGATGGTCACGCCGCGCGCCGACCAGTCGGCGTACATGTCGTTGAGCACGCTGCGGTCGTCGACGCGGATGCACAGCTCGGCGCCGCCGCCCGAGGCCAGCGCCTTCGGCTCGACCGTGTGGCGCGACCACAGGCCCAGCATCAGGCCCGAGGCCAGCGCGAACAGCGAGAAGGTGGGCGACACGTCCACCGGCTGCTGGCCCAGCAGGTCGGCGTAGTAGGCGGCGCTGGCGACCGGGTCGTCGACATACAGCAGCACATAGTTAGGATTGATCATGGTGTTCTCCTGGTGGGTTGGCGCGGCGCGCCGTGTCGGCACCGCATGACCCTTATGCTAATGGCAAGCTGCGACAGTTTCTGTCAGGAGCATGCGCCGGCCGCGCACCTTTGCGCGTGGACGGAATCCAACGGTCCGGGCGCGCGGCGCGGCGTGGTAGCCGCCGGCTATTGGCGGATCGGCGCGCCAGCGTATATGCTGAGGACATGGCTCAACGCTGAGCCACGCAGAAAGCCCACGAACATGAAGCGCCGCGCCCTCCTCCAGCTTGCCCTGCTGCCCTGGCTGCCCGCCGTGGCGGCGCCGGTCAGGCCCGTCATCAACGTCTCCACCCTGCTGGGCGACGACCCGGCCACCGACGTTGCCGAGCAAGTGCTGCGCGAAGCCTACAGCCGGCTCGGCTACAAGCTGGAGGTGCACCGCCTGCCGGGCGAACGCACGCTGCTCTACGCCAACGAGGGGCGCATGGATGGCGAGCTGTACCGCAAGCTGGGCATGGACCGCCAATACCCCAACCTCATCATCGTGCCGGTGCCGCTGCTGACCTATGAGATCGTGGTCTTCACGCACGGCACCGACTTCCTGCTCAACGGCTGGGACAGCCTCAAGCCCTACACCATCGGCCATGTGCGCGGGATCAAGATCGTGCAGGAGAACACCGTTGGCATGCGCACCGAGGCTGTGCCCACCATGACACAGGCGTTCCAGAAAATGATGGTGGGCCGCACCGACCTGGTGGTCGGCAACCGCCTGTCCGGCATGGCGGTGATCAAGAACCTCAAGCTTGACGAGGTGCGCGTGCTCAACCCGCCGCTGGCCTCCTTCCCGGTGTACCACTACCTGAACAAGCAGCACGAAGCGCTGGCCGCGCAGCTGGCGGCCGTGCTGCGCCAGATGCGCGCCGAAAAAGTGATCGACGCCATCCAGCAGCGGGTCGCCAACGGCGGCTAGCGCAGGCCTCACATGCCGTGCAGGCGCTTGAACAGGCCGGCCAGGTCGAGCGAGCGCGCGGCGGCATACAGGCCGATGCCCAGGACGATCAGGGCGGCATACACTGCGGATTTTTTCATGGCGTGTCCTGTCAAAGAGTGGCAAGCGTTTGATGAATGCTGAGGCGCGAGGCCGACCAGGCCGGCAAGCCGCTCGCCAGCAAGGCGCCCAGCAAGACCATGGCCAGCCAGGCCAGCACGCCGGCGGCCGACACGGTCAGCGGAAAGGCCAGCCCGAACAGCAGCTCGCCGAGATAGGCGCCGATCGCCGCCGACAGCGGCAGCGACAAGGCCAGCGCCAGCGGCACGCTCATCAGCGCCACCAGCACGCCCTCGCACAGCACATTGCGCAGCACCACGGCGGAGCTGGCGCCGATGCTGCGCATGATGCCGAACTCGCGTCCGCGCTCGGCCACGTTGCTGCCCATCGCCGAGCCCAGCCCGAACAGGCCCACCGCCGCCATCAGCAGCGCGATGAACAGCATGGCCGCGATCAGCAGGTCGAAGTGGCCGTCGACCTCCTTGCGCAGCATGGTCTCCGTCATGGTCATGCGGACCTCGATGCCGGCGCCGGCCAGCGTGCGGCCGATGTCGCGCGCAGCCTGCGCGATGGCCGCCTCGTCGTGCGCGCGCAGCACCACGCGATAGCTGGCGGCCTGCCCCGCGCGGCCGGCCATGCGCGCATAGGTCGGCGCCGAGACGAACACCGTGGCCGCCGTCATGTCCTGGCGCGCGATGCCGGCCACCCGCAAGGCCAGCGTGCGGCCATGGGCGGCGATGCCGATGCTGGCGCCGACCCGCGCCTGCGGGAAGAACTCCAGCGCGGCGCTGTTCAGCACCACCTCGCCGGACTGGCCGTCGGCCAGCCAGCGGCCGGCCAGCATCTCCAGGCTGAGCGTGGCGTTATGCGCCGGTACCGCCTGCACCGCCAGCGTGCCGTGCGCGCCGTCGGGATAGACCCGCTCGATCTCCAGGCCGTCGGGGCGCTCGCGGGCCACGCTGCTGCGATCCCACGCCTCGACCAGCGCCACGCCGGGCAGCGCGCCAAGTAATTGCGTCACCTGTTCGACCGGCGCCGGGCGCGCCAGCGTGGTTTCGATGTCGTAGTGGCGCTCCGACGCCGCCACCACCAGGTGCCGTGCCGACGCCTCCCGGATATTCAGGCTGCTCATGTACATCGCGCCGGCCAGCGCCAGCAGGGACAATGTCAGCAGCAGGCGGCCGCGCCGGCGCAGGCTGTTGCGCAGCGCCAGCAGCAGGCTGCGGTCGAGCAGCGGCAGGCGGTCCAGCCACGCGGCCGGCGCCGTCGCGGCATAGCGCTGGCCATGGGTGCCGGTGTCGCTGATGGCCGCCTGCACCGTCGCCGCGCTGGCCTGCATGATCGGCACCGCGGCGATCGCCAGCGGCAGCAGCACGCCGGCCGCGATCAGCAGCAGATAGCACCAGTGCGGAATCGCGCCGCTGTGCATGGTGAAGTTGAGGATCTGGTTGAGCACCACGCGCGAGAACGCGCGTCCGGCCGCCAGCCCGGCCGTCATGCCCAACGCGGTGGCGGCGCCGGCCAGCGCCAGCACCAGCGTCAGATACAGGCCGGCGATCTGGCCGCGCCGCGCGCCGATGGTCTTCATCACGCCGATCTGGCGCCGCTGCTGCTGCAGCATGCCGCCCACCACCGTGGCCGTCAGCACCGCCGACAGCAGCAGCGCCACGCCGCTGAACACAAGCAGCATCGCCAGGATCGAAGTCATGACTTTTTGATGCGGATGCTCGCCGGGCGGCGGTATGCGGATGCGCTCCACCGCGTGGCCGTCCTGCCGCAGCCAGAGCGCCAGCCGCGCCACCGTCGCCTCGATGGCGTCGACGTTCATCGGCTGCTCGCTGACGGTCAGCTTCAACTGGCGCAGGCTGCCGTCCAGCCCCAGCGCGGCCACGGTGGCCGGGGTCGCGTAGGCGTACACGGTCTGGCCGCGGCTAGCCGGCGGCAGCGCCGGATCGTGCACGGTGCCGGAAATCAGCAGCGATTGCGGCGCACCGTAGCCGGTGCTGACGGCGATGCGCTGGCCAATGCGTTGGCCGATCAGGCGCAGCGCGTCGCGTTCCAGCAGCAGCGAACCGTCCGGCGGCGGCCACGCGCCCTGCTCGCGGTAGACGGTGTTGATGCGCAGCGCGTTGAAATCGTCGACCACGAAAATGGTCAGCGGCAGCGCATCGCCTTGGCCCTGGCCCTGGGGCGCTAGCGTGACGCCGACCGTGCCGCTGGCCTGGGCCTGCGCGATGCCGGGGAAGGCGCGGATCGCGGCCAGCAGTGGCGCATCGATGCGTTCCAACTGCAGTGTGGCCGAGGGTGGATTGGTGTCGAGGTAGTTGCGCGTGGTCTCGCGGCTGAGGATCGTGTAGCTGCTCAACATGGTGGCCAGCGCGCACATGCCGGCCGCCATCGCCAGCACCATCAAGGCTACGCGGCCCGGCGTGAGCGCCACATCGCGCAACAGCTTGCGCCAGCGCGGGCTAAGCATGACGCACCCGGTTGGCGTTGTGGTCGACGCGGTCGTGGTGGCCGATGCCGGCCGCGCCGTCGCCCGGCGCGCGGATACGGCCGTCGGCCAGCGTGATCACGCGCGTGAAGTATGGGCCGAAGTCGCGCTCGTGGGTCACCATCAGCACCGTCTTGCCCTGCCCGGCCAAGTCCGCGAACAGCTGCATGATCTGGCGCGTGGTGTCGCTATCGAGATTGCCGGTCGGCTCGTCGGCCACCAGGATGGGCGCATCGTTGGCCAGCGCCCGAGCGATCGCGGCGCGCTGCTGCTGGCCGCCGGACAGCGCCGACGGCAGCTTGTCCGCCTGCGCGGCGATATCGAGCTGCGCCAACAGCGCCAACGCGCGCGCACGCCGCTCGCGCGCGGGATAAGTAGCGCAGAAATCCATCGGCAGCATCACATTCTCGGCCACGGTCAGCGTCGGTAGCAGCTGGAAGAACTGAAACACGATGCCCAGATGCCGGCCGCGCCAGCGCGCCAGCTCCGACTGCCGCATGCCATGCACGGCCGCGCCGTCGATCCACACCTCGCCGGAGGACGGCGTATCGATGCCGCTGGCCAGGTTCAGCAAGGTGGACTTGCCGCTGCCGGATTTGCCGACCACAGCGACGAACTCGCCGGCCCGCACCTCCAGGTTGACGCCGTCCAGCGCCAGCAGGCTGCCGGCGCTGCCGTCGTAACGTTTGCTCAAATCGCGCAAGACCATCAAAGGTCGCGCCGGTGCGGATGCTGTCATGGTGGGTTCCCGTAGGTTTAGTGTCGGCTGTTGCCGAAAGTGACACAGCAGCCATTAAACCGGCGGGGGATTGCCGCTTTATCTCCGTTGCGTGAAGATTTGTAAAGCACATCGCGCCCGCGCTCTTGGGAGCATATACATGGGGTGCCCTTCGCCGCTCCCTCTAGCAAACCTTCAATTTTCTCGTCGATTTTTTCCTATTTTTTCAAGCATTGAACTATTCCCGCGCTTCCCGGTCTAAATATGGGAAAGCCGAAGAAAATAGGGGAGAAAATCGAATGAATACTACAATGAGCGTGCAACTGCCCACCGATACCCTGCTCAAGCTGATCGAAAAACTGCGCCGCCGTGGTGGTTCGCAAGACATGTCGGAAGCCATGGCCCAAGCCATCGAATGCTGGCTGTCGGATCCGGCCAGATTCGAACCGGGCGCGGACTTGTCGGGCATCCACGGCTACCAATGGAAATCACTGTTCCTTCCCGAAGGCACCGTATTGAAATCGTGGAGCTACGGCGAAAACAATTACGCACGCGTTGAAGGCGACCAGATCATCCACAACGGCCATGCGGTATCGCCGAACCAGTTCGCACAATCGTTCGCGCGCTCGACGCGCAACGCATGGCAAGATTTATCCATTCGCCGCCCTGGCGACAAGACCTTCAAAATGGCGAGCCGACTGCGCAACGAATTAATCGCCGCGTCAAAAATACCCGCTGCTACGAACACACCTGTCCTTGCCGCCGCCCAGTCACTTCCGGCCACCCCGGCACCATCCGCCGCGCCAGCCCTGCAGCCACCCAGCGCACCACCGCGCAATGCAGACCGCGAGCCCGGCTGGGACTTACCGGAGCGCAGAAGATTCCGCTATCGCCTGGAGGACGTCGCCTATTAGTCCAACAACAACCGTGGCCGCATATTGCAAGCAAATCCGGCCACAATCCAGACAATGAGACGTATGGATCGCCATCCAACTCTACCTTGCGCGCAATCAAAGTACGTACCTGCCTCTAATCAATAATTGGCTTCGCCGCACTTGCACATCTCAAAAATCAACCGCAAGGACAACAAGGAGGGCAATGTGAAACGATACACGATCACACTTGGCGCATCCACAACGGCAGGCGGCAAAGTCACCATGGCAAGGGCCAACGGCAGTATCAACGGAGTAAAGATCGCGGTTGAAGGCGACCTCGTCTTTTGCCCGGCATGTAAGACGCAAGGAAAAATCCAATGCGTTGAACCTCGAATCCCTGAGATGTGGAACGGTAAAAAAATCGCCCTGGGAGACGACCTGTGCATCTGCGGTTGTCCAAACCCTCCGAGACTCATCCCTAACCAGTCACTCAGATGCCAGAACTTGAGCGATGTCAGCAGCAGTGGAATTTCAGCTCAGCAGAACGCCGGCGAGGGCTTGCAGGAAGCTGAAACGCAAGCCTTTGATGACAGGTATATTCTCCTTGACGAGTCAAGCCGTGAGCCATTTCGACGCGTCGAATACGCTTTGAAACGAGCGAACGGCTATGACTTCAAGTACGGAGCGATCAAGGGTAAGCGCAATGACCCTTGGCGATTTGCGGACTTTTCAACGCACCCTGGTCCCGGTTATGACGGTGTCACGACTGCTGCTGGCATGTACCAGATTAACAAGCAGACTTGGCAAGACCATGGTGAGGGGGCTGCACTCCCCATCGGGCGCGGCCAAGCTGGCCGCCATAACCAGCCATACGTCACATTCGATCACTTATCACTTTAAGGCGACTTACAAGGCTGCCGGGGGAACCACCAAATGACGAAGACATGGTTCGCAGTGATTGCCCTCGTCGGGCTCACCTCACTAGCCCAACCCAACCCGCTCGCACTTCG
This sequence comes from Duganella vulcania, assembly GCF_009857655.1. Taxonomy (NCBI): domain Bacteria; kingdom Pseudomonadati; phylum Pseudomonadota; class Betaproteobacteria; order Burkholderiales; family Oxalobacteraceae; genus Duganella; species Duganella vulcania. Next base: position 48,017 of record NZ_WWCX01000044.1, on the reverse strand, counting down.
CGCCGGCGAGCTCCTTACCAATGCCAGAGCCAAGCTTCACGCTGAAGGTTGGCACGCTGATCCAACCGCTCATGCTGCAACCGGCGACTATACTGGTTTGGATCGTCAACTTGCTCACGCAGAGTACTTTGAGGTTGACTACTGCAGCGTCGGAAAGTCCTTCTGCGTCCTCCAATATACAAAGGATAAGGCATGCCTACGCCTCCATACGCAAGGTGAAGAAATTCGTTCAATGCGGATTGAGCGTTGGAGCAATGACTGCCGTGAAAAAGGAACGAACGAGGGAGAGAATTTACTTCCCGCCGACGTCAGGTACGTTACGCAATGGCGTAATGAGTGCGAAGACTACGAACAATGCAAGGGGGCAGATGGCTTTCTGCTGACGCTCAAGAAGAAGTACGCACGAAGTGCCGTAATCATGAAGGTACTCAGCTCCAATGACAATCCCGTTGAAATTTACCCAACCACCAAAAAATAATCCCGAGATTTACGCTGCGCGCGCTTTGGCTGGAACTGCCTTGGTTTTTGATGTTTTCTTTTTTTTCGCCAAGGCGGTCGCAGGCTCAACGATTGGCTCCACCACCAAGCGCAATCCCAATGCAGTCAGAACCCTGCCAATTGTCTCCATACGCGGTTGACTGTTTTGCCGAAGCGCTTTGTACAAGGATTCTCGGGCGATACCTGCGCCCTTCGCGATCTCGGTCATGCCGCGCGCGCGCGCCACGTCGCCGAGCGCCGATGCCAGAAGCGCCGCGTCATTTTCCGCCAGCGCTTCGTTGATGTAGGCAACGGCTGCCTCATCGCTGGTGATGTATTCTGCAGGGTCGAATACCTTCAGACCCATTGCTTCAAGGTCAGCCGACGTGATGTTGGGATTGGCCATTGGAACTCCTTAACGATCTCTAGCTACCTGCCCGGGCGGCAAACTTCTTCTTGAAGTCAACGAACATCAGCTTCGCCTCATCAATATCGGCTTGCTGGCGGCTCTTTGTACCGCCTGCAAGCACGATGATCAGAACACTGCCCAGTTCAGCAAAATAGACGCGATAACCTGGCCCCAAGTGGATCCTGAGTTCGCTCACTCCGTCGCCAACCGGTTCGATATCGCCGACGCCAAACCTCAGACGCTCGATGTGACGCGCAACGATTGCCGCCGTGGCCCTGTCCTTTTTACTGAGGCGGGCCAGCCAATCGGCGAACTTCTCACTCCTCGATATAGTCTTCATCGCCGCCATCGACTGAGTTCATTGTATTCAGTCGATTACAGCGGATCAAGCGAAGTCCGCCCTGAGCTAACGCAGAAATTCCAAAAAATGCAATCCCGGCTGGCGCATGACTGGAAGGCCGAGGGTCAAGCTTCCGAGCGCTCCACCACCACCTCGCTAATTTGCACGTTAGAAGGTAAACGAGGCGCTTCCGCCAGAGAAGGCGACATCGAAGTCGCCGAAACGAAAAAGGCCAATCCGAAGATTGGCCTAAGTCGTTGATTCTATTGGTCGGGGCGAGAAGATTCGAACTTCCGACCCCTTGCACCCCATGGCCGAGTTAACTCTTCCTTTAGCGTCCGGGAACGTCCATCCATTGAGCAACATCATTAAGAATCAATGGCTTGGCGCTACCATGCGTCCATACCCATCCGTACTCATCCAGTCCTAGCCGAGCGTTTTGTTGGGGTATTTGTTGGGGTATTTTTTGCTCCACTTGCGACCCCTTGTAAAAACCTCCGCCCTCTTTCAGGGGTGACTGTCTGGAATACAAGATGCCTAGGATCACGCATAAGGAATTGTTGGCGATCACCACGAAACAAGCCGGACTCGTGGTCCGCGATGATGGCGGACTGTTCGGGCGCGTGCGCGTCAAAGCCGACAATACGCTCACCATCCCCTTCTACTATCGCTACCGGCACGGCGACAAGCTGCATGACATTTCGTGCGGCTCCTGGCCTCACGACAGCCTGGCGCAGATCAGGGCGGCACGCGACGCTGCGCGCGCACGCGCGGCCACCGGGGCGGATCCAGCGACGGTGAAAAAGGTGCAGAAAATCGAAGTCCAGGAGGCGCTGGAAGCGAAGCTGGCCCAGGTTGAAGCGCAGCGCGAGGCCGGCCTGACAGTGCGCGATATGTTCGACGTCTGGCTGCTGGACGGCGTGCGGCGCAGGAACGATAACGCAGAATTGAAACGACAGTTCAACGCCGACGTCCTGCCCAAGATTGGCGGCGTCGCAGTCCGCGCGTTGACCGAGCATGACCTGCGTCATGTGCTGCGTGCCATCGTAACGCGCGGCGCGAACCGTAGCGCCGTCTCGCTGCGGAACAACCTCAAGCAGATGCTGAACTGGGCTCAGAAGCGTCAGCCGTGGCGCCGCCTACTTGTCGAGGGAAACCCGATGGATTTGATCGAGATTGGCCGCATCGTCAGCCCGGACTTCGATCCGCGCGGCGTGCGTGAGCGGGTGCTCTCCCCTGCCGAGATTCACGAGCTGCACGCCATCTGCGACCGTACGCGGAAGGAATACGCCCAGGCGGCAAACCGGCGCACGGCCGTGCAGCCCATCGAGATCACCACCGAATGCGCGATCTGGATCATGCTGTCCACCATGTGCCGGGTGGGCGAGCTGACCATGGCGCGCTGGGAGCACGTCAGCTTCGAACGGAAAGAATGGTTTATACCAAAGGAAAACGTGAAGGACCGCATTAGCAGCCTGACGATCTCGCTGTCCGATTTCACGCTACGGCATTTTCGCCGCCTGTACGATTGCAGCGGGGACACCGACTGGTGCTTCCCGAACTACATGGGCACGCTCCACATTTCCCCGCGAGCGATCACCAAACAAATCAGCGACCGGCAGACCATGTTCAAGCACGGGCGCGACGGCGGCCCTCGCGCCAAGATGACGCATCGCCGCCAGGACGATCGTCTAGTGCTACAGAATGGGAAATACGGCGCGTGGACCGCGCATGACTTGCGCAGGACGGGTGCCACACTGATGCAGAGTCTCGGCGTCACGCTGGACGTCATCGACCGGTGCCAGAATCACGTACTTGCCGGAAGTAAGGTACGTAGACATTATCTTCACTACGACTACGCACAAGAAAAAAAGGACGCTTGGCAACGGCTAGGAAAAAAAATTGAAGCAATCATTTCAGGAAAAGATGCATAGCCCGCCCTACGCGCGAAACGTCGATTTGCTAAAGTTGATCAGCCTTTGGCAACCTGCCGCGACACCTTACCAATTGCTTTTTTCGCTTTAGCCCTCTTCGAGACGATGCTCGGGCCACTCTTGGACGCTTGCTCACTCTCCAACTGCACTACTGAGCGCGCGTTCCCAATGCGCCCCACGTGTCCTTCTTTTGTGGCGGTGAAGCCACTCTTAGGGCGATGGTCAAGGTCTCTAATGACGAGCATGGTTCCTTGGAAGCCAGCCTTTTTGATTTCGACGGCGAATTGGGTCTGGAAGATCTTCCCTTGACTCAACGCCTTTCGAGCTTTCGACTCGATCGCAGCTATCTTATGCTGCGCGTCCTGATCCGATTCAGTTACAGCTCCAACGGCATACTTATCACGGAACACACGGACAGCAAATTGCTCAGCAGAAGAAAGCTTCCTTCCTGCCGCATCGAAAATAAATTTGGTCTTTGCCATGGCAATGTTCCTTTTGAAGCCAGTCTAATCCGAACTAAATGTTCGAACAAACCTTGAAGTGGCTATTTTAACCCAAGCGAACTACTCGACAAAAAAGATAGCTCACGTGAAGACGAACGATCCGATCTGTTGTCTAGTGTAGTCTGATGTTTCGGCTTGCTCTGCACAGTGACCAGCACCCCCAAATCACCATCGGCCAAATCAATCGAATTGGAATGACCGTCTGCCTGGGTCCAGCGTGCCACCGTTCGAGTTAGAACCGCGTTTGGATTACCCGTCTTAAAATTGTTATTGGACAAGTCCACTGTCGCGGCACAAGTCACGGTCAAGACAGCGCAGCCCGGCTCGTCACCTAGAACAGAAGCGTATCTTCCAGGCCACCGAGTAGCCAATTGCGGCCCGTCCATTAGCAATGCAATGACCAGGTTCGGGCCTACTGCACGAATAGCGTTCATCGCTGGATCCATACGAGCAAGATCCTCACAAATCAAAGTTACCATGGACATGTCACGGCGGACTGCATAAAACGGTAGTTGGCGGCGACTGACATCGATGTCCTCCCACCATTGGGAATTCGTCTTGTCCGGGTCAAAATCCAGGCCATATGAAGTAGCCTGAGCTTTGTCGATACGCCAACGGTGATGTTTGCTCTGGCGCATCGACACCACCACGTTGGGACCAACGAAGGAATATGTCTTGGCTGAATTCAACCACCGACCACTAGCAGGATCCTGCTCAAGCACACCCGTAATCAAGAATTCGATACCCGTTTTTGCCAAAGCAGTTACAAGTTGCTCGGCCACTCCTTGAGAAAGCGCGCACTCAGGGAGTACGACACCTGTGGGGGTCGCACCGGATTTCCTAGTCGCAGCATTAATCAGCGGAATTACCAGTTGCCTAGCGAGATCAGCGCCGGAAATCATCTCTCCATCAGATAACTTCAACCAATCTTGTTGCAAGCCAAAATAAGCGGCGAGAGTGGTTCCATTGCTTAGGGACTGTCGCGGGGAAGTTAGCTTAAAACTCCCAGCTGGGAGTTCGAACGGAAAAGGTACCAGAAGCAAATTCATTTGCTCTGTCGTGCGGGTTTCTTCGAACCTCGATACGAGTTGCCAAGATGGTTCCAGCATTGTCTGGCAAGGCAACAGAGCCAAATGATGGCTCAGAGACCTAATTGTGCATCCCTTGGTGGTTGTGATCGACTTAGGCAAAACAATTACGTGATTCGGCGAAACGATACCGCAAAGAGAACTTGGCCAATGCGGCAACCTAAATTCATCAATATCATCCTCATCCAGCACTGCGTTAACTACCACGTTGAGTGCAAATTCAGTCGCCGCAGGATTTTCAGGATCAAAATCCCATCCCATACCTGCACTTGCCTCGTCAGCTATAGCAAAAAGCATCAGCAAGGTATCGCTCACTCCATCTAGCGTGCAGACATCCTCAAGCGGCACCTTACCGTGGTTCGACACAAGAAGATGCCATAAATTCTGGACAGCTTGAGGTACGCGAATCATCGAATCCCACGACGCCGCGATAGAAATCACGTCAGACAGATATTTATCATGATGAGCTAAAAATATTCGGTCTGGACTTGCACGTGTATAACATCCTGTGCGGTCGATAATTGTACCAACAACCGCAAAAAGGTCAGGAGGCCATACAGGACAAAGAGAATAATTGGGAAAAGTGGCTTGGGCCCCACCGGGACGCTTAAGTACTGCGGTAGTTGGTGGATCAACCAAATACGCAGCATCAGTACCCGCTGGCAACAATTGGTGGATTAGGTCGATGACTCTCATACAGCGCGCTTAAAATTTAGTGTAAGTGCAGCTTACTCTATTTACATAAAATCGCCAAGAATTTATTATTTCCAGCGTTTATAAAAAGCACGTTTCAACTAGCCTCCCCATTGTAATTTTTCTTGACATAACAAGATAATTTCAGAAAATAAATTATCGAAAATCCATATTAATTTTTAAGAAAAGATAACCCTTCACGAACAATCTTCAAAAGCTCACCTGAGGAATCATCAATTTCCAGATTGGCCGAACCAGAACTTCCCAAAATAATGAAGCCGTTGCTAATATTATCGACGAAACGTAATTGCACCTTTTCCAACAAATAGTGCCTACCTTTGGTGAGAGCATCACATGCGACCCGTACGTCTTTCTCACCTTTTACAATAATTTTCGCACTCACTCCTTCTTTTAGACTTAATGAATTTATTTGTATCGAATCAATAATTATCGGCCTCTTAGCCAGGTACTGAATTTTATCAGCCCATTCAAGAACAGAAACTGACTCTGACGCTATAGACACCTTAAAATCAACAACCTCAGATAATTGATTCATCAACCCTTGGAAACTGCGCGGAGCTTCCCGTATCTCCAACCCCGGACGGGAAATAGAGATACGAAATTCGGACTTTTTAAATTCAACCCGTTCGAAAGATAGCTCAACGCCGAAAGGGTCCGTGACCGTTTCTTTATACTCGATTCGTTCGATATATCGTCCTTCCAACGATTCATCTCTTACTCGATCAACAACAAAGCCATGCCTAACTTGAGAGCTAAACGGCTTGGCCTTCAGTCGCTTCGCGAGCGTAGCTATGGAGACTGGCCATTCGGCACTCAACCATCTATAACGGGTCATCGCTATCCCCCTCCACAGCCGCCCCCCCGGCACTGACACTCTGAAGCTCAGTAATTATCTTACGCGCAGTTGACTCGATCGAAGCGAAGAGCGATGCCTTCTCGGCCTCCAGCACCGGAACAATGGTCTTCCGATGTGTTCCCTTGTGGGCTCTAAATGCTCCTGTGACACTATACTTGAATCCCTTACCTTGCTTTCTATCTTGAAAACCTGCCTCGAACTGTATTATATCTGGCGGTTCAGTCTGAATTTCAGCACGCCAAGAGATTGCCGTAATATAAAATCCTCGTTTCGTTAAATCTTTATACTCTTGAGATTGCACTAAATTTTGCCCGCTTAGATGCATGCTATGAACCACAGCTGCGAACATTAAAGCATCGGCTCCCTCCTGATCTTGATCCTGCTCGTCGAAGTCCAACGAATTATCTTCCTCGCCATCTTCGGACCTTTCGGAAGACACCTTCAAGCTCATAACATTAATTAGCTTTAACCCAGGAACTTGTGATATTAATTGCGTGAAAAATCTTGATCGAAGTTCAGCACTTGTAATACCGATTAGCTCTATCGCGTCCGTTAAAATGTGTTCTTTTCGGCTCCGTTCCACGTTATTTTTCAATGTCGCAATAATTCGCTGCGCCTTTTCAGTTGCAGGAAGTCGTACAATTGTCTGCCCGTCTTGCACTAAAAACTCGATCTCAGCGTCCTGTTTTTCGCGTTGCAACAACCTGGTTTTTGTTCGATTGTACTCATCATAGGCAACGCTAACGACGTAACTCCCATTAGCGGCTGGCCTATGCGTAACACGTTCTCGGCTACCAACCTCATTCGCGTATTCTGCCGCTGCGGCTTTAAGTTCCTCCATAGGCAGCAGGACATTCAATCTAACCGATGTAGTTTTATCGCGGCGTTGATGGGGCTCTCTTTTTTGCATAATCATCGCGACATCGTGATAACCATGCGGAAGGATGGAAATGTAATCAGCAAGCTGTTCACGATCGTCTTCTGGAGAGCAAAATATTCCTCTATCTCGAAGAAAGTCCCTCAATACAGTTTCTGTTAGACGCTGTTTTCCTGAAATAATAAGATCATAAATATCATTATCATTTGCACTGAGGTGATCTAGAAAAGCATTCATGACCAGGTCCCAAGATCAATATTAGAATAAGATGTTTTAATATGGGACATAGGCTCATACCGTATCTGCCTAACGTAGTCTCCGAGATCCGTAGTGCTCCCAGCGAGGCCTTCGAGATATTGCAGTTTTGCCTTCTCGAACATAGGAGAAGAGACGCGAGATGCGTCTAAAGTCTTCACCACCACATCGGTGCGACCATCAAGTAGTTCATACTTACGTAAAGTATCGATCAGATACATAAATTCATCTGCAGACTCTCCAGCACGTCCATAAAACACAACCACACCACGCTTCGCTGAGCCACGTGGGTCTGAGTGTTCAAGAATGATAATTGGCGAAGTTAAAGTTTCAAGCGTCGCAGCCTTCGCCTTTTTTACCTGCAAATTTGCTCGCCGTATCAACTGTGGATGAAAGTAAGAACAGAATTCTGCTTGTGGAATTTCAGCATTCTTCTTCCCCCTCATGCGTTGAATTTCATCTCGTACATTGTCAAGCCAAAAAATCTCCTTAGGACCTAAGATGAACAACCTACTGCCCCTGGGTAATTGCAGCGACTCTGGAGTGATGCCAATTAAACTCGAATTAAAATCCTTATCATATTCGCCATCATGGTTATACACAAATAGCAGGCCGCTAACGATAAATGTGACATGATCTTGAGTATGAAGCTTGCGCCACTCTTCACTTCGTTCAGCACAAGCGACCTGCCTAGCTAAGCTTTCTGCTGCAACTTTCAAGGCCAACGACGTGATGGATCCTTTCGCGTAACTTTTCAGGTCGCAATGAACATATGTTTGTCGAGCAGCATAGGGTTCGTCGTAATAGTAGACTACGTCACACGGATGAGTTTTGACCTGATGCAATTCTTGCTCTTCGCAGGGCCAGTCGTGATTCGTCGGACCAAGTTTGTTCCAAAAAAATTCACTGAACAGCTCGCTCGCTACAATTTCAGCCTGCGCGGCTGTATGTTCATTTTCCACTTGCCCCCCAACGTTGTTTGGATCGGTATGCTGCTCATTCGGCCCTTGACTAGGACAAATCCGGATAGGCCGCCAATCATTATAGTTATTGCATCTGAGAAAATTCTCTTAAATTGTCACCGCCTGAAAACTTAACTCGTTAGCGCCCCAAATACACGGCTGTGATTTGCTCTCGGCCGTGGCCCATTTCTTCCGACAGTAGCAAGCGCGCAGAGAGATCACGCTGCCTTTGCTCCGGCGCTAACTGAGATGACCTCGGGCCTCCTCGCGCCGGGCTGTGCCAGCCGGTGAGCTGGCGGTAGCGTTCCTGCGCGAAGTTGTGGCGCAGTCCATGGACGCCATGAATTCCCGCCTTATCGCACTGCGCGCGAAAGCGCTGAAGCTGATCGCGATATCGTAGATTAGACGGAATAAGGCTCGTGCCAACCGCAAGCTGTTTGGCCTCATTGAGCACGGTGCGTTGTTCCGGCGTGCGGATGGCGATCTCACGATACTTGCCGCCCTTGGTCCATGTGTCCTTCAGCTTCAGTCGATCGCCGCCATCGGCCCACACGGGAACGATCTTGATGCTCTCCTCGCGCCTTAAGCCAAACGCCGCTTGTAGCTGCAGCGACATCGCCGTGTAGGCATCCGTGATCTTCGCCAGGCGTGCATCATCAAGTACCTCGGCCTTGGAGATGTTGGTGACAAAGGTGCGCTTGTCGATATCGTAGCTGCCGTTGTCGCGCGCGATGATGTTGTCCTTGCCGATCTTCTGCGCCCACCATCGTATGGCGCTCATTCGGTTCTTCATCGTGCCGGCGCTGACGCCATCGGCCTTCCACTGCTGCACCAGCGCGTCCACATGCTTGGGACGCAGACTGTCAGCATTCATATGGCGATATCCGAGATCGTGCAGCTGGTTGGCCACGTGCGAGAGTATCCGCGCGCGGTCGGACTGCGTGGCGTAGCTGCCGTCGCGATTACGGTCGCACAGCTGCTTGAGTTGATAGTTCAAGTCGCGCATCGCATGCTCCTAAAATCAAACCTGGTGTGATCGAGTCCGATGAGTGTTTCTGGCCATCGTGCTTGCCGCAGCAAGAACGGTTTGTAAAGGCCCCGGGACACCACTCCCGTGTATGCGGTATGTTCACTGCTTGCCCGCGCCGCATGCGCGTATGGCGCCGCGATCCGCTCCTTGTAGAAGCCTGATCGCGGTGGGACCAGTTACCCAGGGTCCATGGGGTGTGCCTCGCACACGTTGTCGGCCCACGAGGGGCGTAGTTGGCAAGCAGCGTTCTGCTGCGCTGATGGCGGTAGGTCCGCTGTCACTGGCCGGCGTCACTGAAAAAACAGCGGCGGAGCCCATATAGCGCTTGGCTGCTAGCGCGTCGTCACTGGCAGCAGGCCGCCAGTAACGACGCGCGGTTCGCGCCGCAGACTAGGGCGGCGTATCGGCATGCACGCGGCGGCAGATCGCCGCGTGAGGTGGTGACAGTGCGTGAGTGCGCACGGTGTGATGCGCATCGTCCTCAGGGGAAGGATGCGCTATAAGGATGCAGCCCGTCATGGACTGACCGCGGCTTCGCTCAAAGGCGAAGCCAATCTAAAAACGAATGTAGAGACTAAGGGCGCGTGACGAGCGCTACGCCTGGCGCGATGCCAAGTTGCGTGAAGGGCGATCCTTCGCGTCGAAAAGCATATTGTCCTCCGCCTTGCATCGCGCCCGTATCACCGCCTTGAAATTCTCTTCGATTTATTTGTCGACCAGGCTAGCTAAGAATCGACGCCAAAAACCAGGCCCATTTCGGGTCGCACTTACGCGGCAACCGGAGGACAGTGCTGGCAGCACATGGACAAAGGAGGAAGACATGAAACGATCATCCCTGCCCCGCACCACACGAATGATCCGCCTGCCGGAAGTGATGGCGATCTGCGGGCTGTCGCGCAGCACCGTGTACGCCTACACCAAGCGCGGCGAATTCCCGGCGCGGGTTAAGATCACCAGGCACGCTTCGGCATGGGTTCGGGAAGAGGTGCTGGCCTGGGTGGAAAGCCGTATCGAGGCCAGTCGCCGTTGTACCCCAACACCGGCAGAAAATCGTGAGACGCGGGTTTGACCGCTAAAAGAAGTTTGTTGGGGTATTTGTTGGGGTACGGACTTATAAAAACAACAAAGGCCAGTCCGAAGACTGGCCTAAGCTGTTGATTCTATTGGTCGGGGCGAGAAGATTCGAACTTCCGACCCCTTGCACCCCATGCAAGTACGCTACCAGGCTGCGCTACGCCCCGACGAATTTGAGATTATAGCAGCCCCTTTAAGTATTTGTCATGTTTGCTTTCGCGTGGCCGCAACACCCCGCCCGGCTGGAGTAAGATAGGAATTTCCGCCCGCTATCGAAACCCGCATGCACTCCCCCGCCGACCTCGCCGCCCTCGAACAAGCCGCCGATCTCGTCCGCCAGGCCGATGCCCTGATCATCGCCGCCGGCGCCGGCATGGGCGTCGATTCCGGCCTGCCCGACTTCCGCGGCAACGACGGCTTCTGGAAAGTCTACCCCGCCCTCGGCCGCGCCGGCATGGAATTCGCCAGTGTCGCCACGCCCTACACCTTCCGTTCCGATCCCGCGCTGGCCTGGGGCTTCTACGGCCATCGCCTGCAGCTCTACCGCGACACCGCGCCGCACGCCGGCTTCGCCCTGCTCAAGGCCTGGGGCGACCAGATGGAGGGCGGCTACGGCGTCTTCACCAGCAACGTCGACGGCCACTTCCAGCGCGCCGGCTTCGACCCGCAGCGCATCTACGAATGCCACGGCTCCATCCATCACCTGCAATGCATGGAGCCCTGCGGCCCCGACATCTGGAGCGCCGACGCCTTCGCGCCGCAGGTCGATACCGACGCCTGCCGCCTGCTGAACGCCGCGCCGTTATGCCCGCACTGCGGCGGCATGGCGCGGCCGAATATCCTGATGTTCGGCGATTGGGGATGGAACGAACGCCGCGCCGTGATGCAGGAGGCGCGCCTGCAAGCCGTGCTGCAGGCGGCGCAACGTCCGCTGGTGATCGAGTTGGGTGCGGGCGTCGCGATACCGTCGGTGCGCAATTTCAGCCAGCGCGTGGTGATCAAGCATGGCGGCCGCATGATAAGGATTAATCCGCGCGAACCGGATGTCGCCAGCCCGCGCGATGTCGGCCTGGCGATGGGCGCCCTGGCCGCCCTGACGGCCATCGCCGCCTTGCTATAAACGGTTTATACCAATTTGACGGAGATGCCGGACAGGCCGTCCACTTCTCCGACCAGCGTCTGCCCGCGCACCACCGCGCCCACGCCCTCCGGCGTGCCGCTGAAGATCAAATCCCCCGGCGCCAGGGCGAACAGCGTGGACAAATTCGCGATGGTCTCGCTGATCGACCAGATCAGGTGATCGATGGTGGCCGACTGCTTGGTCACGCCATCCACGTCCAGCCGGATCGCCGCGTGGTTGATATCGCCCGCTTCGGCCGCGCGGTGGATCAGGCCCACCGGCGCCGAGTAGTCGAACGCCTTGCCGATTTCCCACGGGCGGCCGGCGTCGCGCATCTTGAATTGCAGGTCGCGCCGCGTCATGTCCAGCCCCACCGCGTAGCCGAAGATATGTCCGGCCGCGTCCTCCACGGCGATGTCGCTGCCGCCCGTGCCGATGGCGACCACCAGTTCGCACTCGTAGTGCAGGTTGTTGGTCAACTGCGGGTACGGCAGCTCCAGCACGGCGCCCGGCGCCACCGGGATGACCGCCTGCGCGTCATTCGGTTTGCAGAAGAAGAACGGCGGCTCGCGGTCAGGGTCGAAGCCCATCTCGCGCGCGTGCGCGGCGTAGTTGCGGCCGACGCAGTAGACGCGGCGTACCGGGAACAGGTCGGAAGTACCGGCGACCGGCAGGCCGACGATGTCGTGAGCGGGGAAAACGTAGGATGGCATGATGCTCCGATAGCTGGAATGGGACATCAGGCATGGTACAACAGCCTCCGCCCGCGTGCAGCGGACGGAAACAATACGAGACAAATCAGGTCATCAACAGCGCGCGCATGGCGACGCGGAAGGCGTCCGCCAGGCTGGCGCGGTCCATGTCGGGCCGGTACAGCGCACGTATCGTCAGGCCGTGGAAGTAGGAGATCAGCGTGTCGAGGCGGCCGTCCAGCAGCACGTCGTCCACCGGCAGGTTGCGCTGTTCGCGCCCGCGCTTGACCAGCTCACGCAACTGCGCCCGCGAGACTTCTTCGTTCTCGCGCATCTTGGCGGCGATGACCGGATTGCGCGAAGCCTCGGCAAACATCTCCAGCGGCACGCCCCACGGCTGCGGGTCCAGCGACTCGTCGATGTGGATGGGCGCATCTTCCAGGATCGCTTCGAGCGGATCCTCGCGCGAGGCCAGGTCGCGCAGCAGCCCCGAGACATGTTCCGCCTCGCGCGCCACAAAGGCCAGGATGATGGCGTCCTTGCCGTCGAAGTAGTTGTAAATATGCCCCGCGCTCATGCCGGCCTGCTTGGATATCTCGGCCATGCTGGCGCCATGGAAGCCGCTGCGCGCAAAGCAGACGGCGGCCGCTTCCAGCACCTGGTTGCGCCGGTTCTGCGCCCGTTCCGGGTCGGTACGTCGTTTTGCGATGGGTGCGGTCATGGGGTCTTCCTTGGGTAACGGTCTTGCCTGAGGCGGTACTGTGGCGAAGGCTGCCACTTTTGTCAATTTATCAGCGACCGGAGACGGCGGGCGCACAACACTCGGCGCCCGCCGCCCCAACCGCCCTAGCCCCGCTGTGGCGCGGCTTCCGGCTGCCAGCCGCCGCCCAGCACCTTGTACAGCGTGACCGCGTTGCTGGACTTGCCCAGCCGCGCGGTGATCAGCCCTTGCTGCGCCGCGTACAGCGCACGCTGCGACACCAGCGCGTTCAGGTACGAGTCCGCGCCCTTGCGGTAGCGCGCCTCGTGGATGCGGAAGCTCTTGTCGGCCGCGTCGACCAGCGCCTGCTGCGAGGCGATGCGCTCGTCCAGCGTGCCGCGCTGGGCCAGCGCGTCCGCCACTTCGCGGAACGCCACCTGGATCGCCTTCTCGTACTGCGCCACCGAGATGTCGCGATTGGCCTTGGCGATATCCAGGTTGGCGCGATTGACGCCGCCGTCGAAGATCGGCAAATTGATCTGCGGGACGAAGCTCCACGTCGACGATCCCGCCTTGAACAGGCCGGACAAGTTGCGGCTCGCGCTGCCGCCCGACGCCGTCAGCGATATGCTGGGGAAGAAGGCGGCGCGCGCCACGCCGATGTTGGCGTTGGCGGCGCGCAGCGCGCGTTCGGCTTCCTGCACGTCGGGCCGCGATTGCAGCAGGTCCGATGGCAGGCCGGCCGGAATCGCCGCCATCTGCGTCACCGCATCCAGCTCGCCCGCTGGCAGCAGGTCCGCGGGCACGCCGCCGCCGACCAGCAGCGTCAGCGCGTTCTGGTCCAGCGCCACCTGCGCGGTGTAGACCGCCATGTCGCTGCGCGCCGATTCCACGCTGGTCTGCGCCTCGTACATGTCGACGCCGGAGGTGACGCCGGAATCGAAGCGCTTCCGGCTCAGGTCATAGGAAGTCTGCTGGCTGCGCAGCGTTTCCGCCGCCAGCTTCAGACGCTGCTGGTCGGCGATCAGCGTCAGGTAGGCATTGGCCACTTCGGCCACCAGCGTGATCTGCTGCGCACGGCGCGCCTCCTCGGTGCCGAGGTAGGTCTGCAAGCCAGCCTCCGACAGGTTGCGCACCTTGCCGAAGAAGTCCAGCTCATACGACGCCATCGCCAGCCCGCCGCTGTACTGGCGGTTGATGGCCGCCTCGCCGGTGCCGGTCATGGTCGACGGCGTGCGCGATGCGCTCTGGCTGACGTTGGCCGACAGCTTCGGCAGCAAGGCCGCGCTGTCGATGTTGTACTGGGCCTTGGCCTTCTCGATGTTGAGCACCGATACGCGCAGGTCGCGGTTGTTGGCCAGCGCCAGCTCGATCACCTTGCGCAGGCGCTCGTCGGCGAAATATTCGCGCCACTGGATTTCGGACACCGGCCTGGCGTCGGCCGCCGCTGCAGGCACGCCCTTGTAGGCATCGCCGGCCGGCCAGGCTTGCGCCACCGGCTGCGCCGGACGTTCATACACCGGTGCCAGGCTGCAGCCGCTTAGCATCGCCAGCGCCGCCAAAGTGAGTAAAGATTTTTTCATGATTAATGCGCCTCCACAGCGGCAACAGGAGCGGCGGCCTTCTTGCTGAAGAAACCGCGCACCAGTACAAAGAACACCGGCACAAAGAAGATGCCCAGGAAGGTGGCGGACAGCATCCCGCCCAACACGCCGACGCCGATCGCGTTCTGGCTGCCGGAACCGGCGCCGCTGCTGATCGCCAGCGGCAGCACGCCGAGGCCAAACGCGATGGACGTCATCAGAATGGGACGCAACCGCAGGCGCACAGCCTGCAAGGTCGCCTGCTTCAGTTCCACGCCCTGCTCCTGCAGCTCCTTCGCAAACTCCACGATCAGGATCGCGTTCTTCGCGGCCAGGCCCACCACGGTCAGCAAGCCGACCTGGAAGTACACGTCGTTCGACAGCTTGAACACAAACGTCGCCAGCACCGTGCCGATCACGCCCAGCGGCACGATCAGCAGCACCGAGAACGGAATCGACCAGCTTTCATACAGCGCGGCCAGGCACAGGAACACGATCAGGATCGAGATCGCATACAGCTGCGTGGTTTGCGACCCGGAGTCGCGTTCCTCGGTCGACAGGCCGGTCCACTCGAAGCCGATACCAGGCGGCAGCTTGGCCGCCATCTTTTCGATTTCCGCCATCGCGGCGCCCGAACTCTGGCCCGGCGCCGGCATGCCGAGGATCTCGGTCGACGGCAGGCCGTTGTAGCGTTCCAGGCGCGGCGACGCGTAGATCCACTTGCCGGTCGAGAAGGCCGAGAAAGGCACCATCTCGCCGTCGGCATTGCGGACAAACCATTTGCCCAGGTCTTCCGGCGACATGCGCGAATCGGGCTGGCCCTGCATGTACACCTTCTTCACGCGGCCGCGGTCCACGAAGTCGTTGACGTAGGCGCTGCCCCAGGCGGTGCTCAGCACCTTGTTCACATCGGCGATGGACAAGCCCAGCGCGGTGGCCTTCTGCTGGTCGACGGTGATCTTGTACTGCGGCGTATCTTCCTGTCCGTTCGGACGCACCGCCATCAGCACCGGATTCTGGGACGCCATGCCCAGCATCTGGTTACGCGCCGCCATCAGCGCATCGTGGCCCACGCCGCCCTGGTCCTGCAGCTGCAGGTCGAAGCCGCTGGCGTTACCCAGTTCCAGCACCGCAGGCGGCGCGAAGGCGAACACCATCGCATCCTTGATCTGCGAGAAGCTGCCCATGGCACGGCCGACAATCGCATTCACGCGCTGGCCGGCGCCCTTGCGCTCGGACCAGTCCTTCATCCGCACGAAGGCGATACCGGTGTTCTGGCCATTGCCGCTGAAGCTGAAGCCAGCCACCGCGAACACCGACGCCACCGAATCCTTCTCCTCGGTCAGGAAGTGCTGCTCGACTTTTTCGATCACCTTCAGCGTGCGCTGCTGGGTCGCGCCGGTCGGCAGCTGGATTTGCGAGAACAGCACGCCCTGGTCTTCCTCCGGCAGGAAGGAAGTCGGCAGGCGCACGAACACGAAGGCCAGCACCGCCAGCAGCAGCGCGTACATCACCAGCGAACGTCCGCTGCGGTTCAGCAGCGCGCCCACCCAGCCCTGGTACTTGAAGCTGCCGCGGTCGAAGCTGCGGTTGAACCAGCCGAAGAAACCGGTGTTGATGGCCGTATGGCCCTTGGCCACAGGCTTGAGCAGGGTCGCGCACAGCGCCGGCGTGAAGATCATCGCCACCAGCACCGACAGCACCATCGCCGACACGATCGTCACCGAGAACTGGCGGTAGATCACGCCGGTGGAGCCGCCGAAGAAAGCCATCGGCACGAACACCGCCGACAGCACCATCGCAATGCCGACCAGCGCGCCGCTGATCTGGCCCATCGATTTGCGCGTCGCCTCGATCGGCGACAAGCCCTCCTCCGTCATCACGCGCTCGACGTTCTCCACCACCACGATGGCGTCATCGACCAGCAGGCCGATCGCCAGCACCACCGCGAACATGGTCAGCGTATTGATCGAGTAGCCCAGCGCCGACAGGATGGCGAAAGTCCCCAGCAGCACCACCGGCACCGCCATCGTCGGGATCAACGTGGCGCGGAAGTTTTGCAGGAACAGGTACATCACCAGGAACACCAGGATCACCGCCTCCACCAGCGTCTTGACCACTTCCTCGATCGACAGCTTGACGAACGGCGTGGTGTCGAAGGCGATCACCGCCTTCATCCCGGCCGGGAACTGCTTCTCCATCACCGCGATGCGCGCCTTGACGGCGTTGGCGGTATCGAGCGCGTTGGCGCCGGTGGCCAGCTTGATGGCGACACCGGTGGCCGGCTTGCCGTTGTAGCGGGCCAGCACGTTGTAGTTCTCGCTGCCCAGCTCCATGCGGGCCACGTCGCGCAGGTGCACGGTGGCGCCGCTGCTGGCGGTCTTCAGCAGGATCGCGCCGAACTGCTCGGCGGTCTGCAGGCGGCTCTGCGCCGACACGGTGGCGTTGAGCTGCTGCCCCGCCACGGCGGGCGCGCCGCCCAGCTCACCGGCCGACACTTCGGTGTTCTGCGCGGTGATGGCGGCCGTCACGTCGGCCGGCGTCAATTGATAGCTTTGCAGCTTGGCCGGATCGAGCCAGATGCGCATCGCGTACTGGGCGCCGAACAGCGTCACGTCGCCCACGCCTTCGATGCGGCTGAGCGGGTCGATGACGTTGGCGGCCACGTAGTCGCCCAGGTCGGCCTGCTTCATGCCGCCGTCCTCGGACACGAAGCCCAGCACCATCATGAAGTTCTTGGTGGCCTTGGCCACCACCAGGCCTTGCTGCGTGACGATGGCCGGCAGCAGCGGCGTGGCCAGCTGCAGCTTGTTCTGCACCTGCACCTGCGCGATGTCCGGGTTGGTGCCGCTCCTGAAGGTCAGCGTGATGCTGATGCCGCCGGTGCCGTCGCTCGACGAGGACATGTAGCGCAAGCCGTCGATGCCTTTCATCTTCTGTTCGATGACCTGGGTGACGGCATCTTCCACCGTCTTGGCGGAGGCGCCCGGATACGAGCCGCTGATCGAAATCGACGGCGGCGCGATGCTGGGATACTGCGCGACCGGCAGGCCGAGGATCGCGATCACGCCCGAGAGCATGATGACGATGGCGACGACCCACGCGAAGATCGGGCGGTCAATAAAGAAACGTGACATGGCGATGCTCCTTTACTGGGCGCTCTTGGCGCTGGACGGCATGGCGCCGCCCACGGCCACGGCGGCGGCGGGTTTCGCTGCGTTGGCCGGCGCGCCAGGCTTCACCTTCTGCACGCCCTCGACGATCAGCAGGTCGCCCGCGTTCAGGCCGGACTTGACCAGCCAGCGGTCGCCCATGGTGCCGCCGGTGACCAGCGTGCGCTGTTCGACCTTGCCTTCCTTGTTGAGCACCAGCGCGGTCGCCTCGCCCTTGGCGTTGCGGGTCACGCCCTGCTGCGGCACGGCGATGGCCTGCTCGTTGACGCCCGACTCCACCACCGCGCGCACGAACATCCCGGGCAGCAGATCGTGCTTGGGATTGGGGAACAACGCGCGCAAGGTGACATTGCCGGTGCCGGTATCGACCGTCACGTCGGAGAACTGCAGCTTGCCGCTTTCCGCGTACTTGCTGCCGTCCGACAGCAGCAGCGTGACCCTGGCCTGGCCGCCGGACTGTTTCAGGCCGCCGCTTTCCAGCTCGCGCTTCAGGCGCAGCAGGTCTTCGCTCGATTGCGTGACGTCGACATAGATCGGATCCAGCTGCTGCACGGTGGTCAGCGCGGTGGACTGGTTGGCCGTCACCAGCGCGCCCGGCGTGACGGCCGAGCGGCTGATACGGCCGCTGATCGGCGCGTCCACGTGCGTGTATTTGAGGTTGATGGACGCCTGCTCCAGCGCGGCGGCGGCCGATTCCACGTCGGCCTTGGCCTGCTCGTTGGCGGCGACGGCGTCGTCGTAGTCCTGCCGGCTCACGCCCTCGATCGCCACCAGGTCCTTGTAGCGCGCCACTTTCGGGCCGCTGGTCATCAGGTTGGCCCTGGCCTTGGCCAGCGCCGCCTTGGCCGAGTTGTAGGCCGCCTGGTAGCTGGCCGCGTCGATCTGGTACAGCGCCACGCCGGCCTTGACGTCGGCGCCTTCGACGAACAGGCGTTTTTGTATCAGGCCGCTGACCTGCGGGCGCACTTCGGCCACCTGGAAGGCGGCGGTGCGGCCCGGCAGTTCGGTCGTGATGTGCAGCGCTTCCGGCGCCACCTTAAAAACGCCCACTTCCGCCACCGGTGCGCGGTGAGCGCCCGGTGCCTCGGTCGTGGATGGGGAGCAGCCGGCGGCGAGCGCGGCTGCGGTGATCAGGGCTGCGGTCCTGCAGAAAAGAGCTTCCATGGTGGGACTTTCTGTATAAAAATTGTGCATAGGCACGTAGAATGAACGATCATTCTAATTAAGTCAAGCACGTTATTTGTCCATGACACGACAAATCGTGGCGCCTGAAGGGGAATTTCTCCCTCTGGCGGGGGCAGGCGCCACGCCCGGTGCTACAATGAATTTAATTTCTTTCGGACATCTTTTTTTGGCCCGAACCATGACCTCGCAGCCCACCCCACGCACGGCCCGGCCGCGCCTCACCACGCTGGTGACAGCGGGCGTGGCCGCGACGGTGCTGATGTCAGTGCTGTCGCTGCTGGTGCTGGTCGATCACTTCGCCATCGACTACGCCGAGCGCGAGGCGGGCCTGCGCCTGCAGCAGCTGTCATGGCAGATGCGCGATGCGCTCAACCGCGTGGTGCAGAAGGCCACCGGCGACGTCCAGCTGCTCACCGAGCTGCCGCAGATCCGCGACGCCCGCTCCCCCGCCGAGATCCGCCAGGTGCTCGAAAGCCTGCAAAAGACCTTCCCGGACTATGCGTGGATCGGCCTGGCCAATCCCGACGGCAGCGTCTACGCCGCCACCCAGGGCCTGCTCGAAGGCCAGGATGTCAGCACGCGCGCATGGTTCAGCGGCGGGCGCGAAAAACTGTACGCCGGCGACTTCCATCCCGCCACCCTGCTCGGCAAGAAGCTGCCGTACAGCGCCGACCCGTGGCGCTTCGTCGACGCCGCCGGCCCGGTGCGGCGCAGCGACGGCAGCTACCGCGGCGTGCTGTGCGTGCATATGAGCTGGAACTGGGCGCGGCGCCTGGCGCTCACCATCCTCACCCCGGCCGACCAGCAGTATTCGGCCGACATCTACGTGGTGCGCGCCGACGGCACCGTGATGCTCGGCCCCAAGGGCACCGAGGAAACCACCATCGCCGCCACCAGCCTGGCGCTGTCGCAAACCGGCGCGCCGGGATCGCTGAAGGAGACCTGGCCCGATGGCCACAGCTACCTGACCGGCTTCTCGCGCACCGGCGACGCCAACAATCCCGCCACGCTGGCCTGGTCGGTGCTGGTGCGCCAGCGCGAGGACGTGGCGCTGGCCGGCGCCCGCGCGCTGGAGCGCCAGATCCTGCTGCTGGGCGCCATCCTCGGCGTGGCCATGGCGCTGGCCGCGTCGGCGGTGGCGCGGCGCCTCACGCGGCCACTCAATGCGCTCAGCAAGAACATCGAGGAACGCTCGGCCGCGCCGGCCGACACCGCGCCCGACGCGCTGCCGCCCATCCCGCTGGTCGACAGCTTCCACGAGGCGCAGGTGCTGTCGCAGGCGCTGGCCGACCTGGTGCGCAACGAGCAGGGCCACCTGGCCACGCTGCGCAGCATGAACGAGCAGCTGGAATCGACGGTGGGCGAGCGCACCCGCGAGATCGCCCGCAAGGCGCTGCTGCTGGAGCGCGCGCTGTCGCAGGAGCAGAGCACGCAGCTGCTGCTGCAGGAACGCGCGGCCGAGCTGCGCGCCATCCTGGACAACGCGCACGACGCCTTCATCGCGCTCGATCCGGGCGGCGTGGTGCTGGACTGGAACCGCCAGGCCGAAAAGCTGATCGGCTGGCGCCGCGCCGAGGTGATCGGCCAGCCGCTGGCGGCCATGGTGCTGCCGCCGCTGCTGCGCCGCGCCTATGAGCGCGACATGCGCCAGCTGGCCGAGTGCGGCGGCGACACGGTGCTCAACCGCCGCATCGAGCTCACGCTGCACAACCGCGCCGGCCAGGAGCTGCCGGTGGAGGTGTCGCTGGCCTACGTGCCGCGCAGCAGCGGCCACCTGTTCATCGCCTTCCTGCACGACATCAGCGAGCGCAAGTCGCTGTTCGAGTCGATGGCGGCCATGGCGCTGCGCGACACGCTGACCGGCCTGCCCAACCGGCGCGCGCTGATGACCGCGCTGGCCGAGGCGATCCAGCGCGCCAACCGCCTGCGCCACAGCTGCGCCGTGTTCTTCCTCGACCTCGACCGCTTCAAGCAGGTCAACGACCAGTACGGCCACGAGGAAGGCGACGAGCTGCTGCGCCAGTTCGCCGTGCGGGTCCAGCACACCGTGCGCAAGACCGACACCGTGGGCCGGCTGGCGGGCGACGAGTTCGTCGTCATCCTGGAGAACCTGCACAGCGACACCGCCGCCCAGGAGACCGCCGACAAGCTGCGCCCGGCGCTGCAACAGCCGTTCCACCTCAAGACCGCCACCGTCTCGCTGAGCGCGAGCATCGGCATCGCCATCCACCATCCCGACGATCCGCAGGACATCGAGATGCTGCTCAACCGCGCCGACCGCGCCATGTACGCCGACAAGCAGCGCCAGGCCGCCCCGGCCGTCGTGTAGCCTTGCGGCAATTATGTGCGCCAGCGTACGCACGCTTGCATATCGAAAATCCCGCGGCGCCTGTTTCAGGTAGTATCACGCCAAAATACGCTGCGGGCGTGCTCCGCGGCGGCCACATTTCGGAGCAAGGCCATGCAAGCCCAAAACAGCGTCACCACCCTCTTTCTATCCTCCGGCGTGCCGGGCCTGGACGAGATCCTGGCCGGCGGCCTGACCCGCGACCGCCTGTACCTGGTCGAAGGCGAACCGGGCACCGGCAAGACCACGCTGGCGCTGCAGTTCCTCAACGAGGGCGCGCGCCACGGCGAGTCGGTGCTGTACATCACCCTGGCCGAGACCGCCGTCGAACTGCGCAGCGTGGCCGAGTCGCACGGCTGGAGCATGGAGGGCATCCACATCGAGGAGATCCTGCCCAACGAGGACGTGCTCGACCCGGACCAGCAGTACACCATCTTCCACCCGTCCGAGATCGAGCTGGGCACCACCACCCAGCGCATCGTCGCGGCGATCGACAAATACCGCCCGCGCCGGGTGGTGCTCGATTCGCTGTCCGAGCTGCAGCTGCTGGCGGAAAGCCCGCTGCGCTACCGCCGCCAGGTGCTCGCGCTCAAGCAGTACCTCACCAGCCGCAACTGCACCACCATCTTCCTGGACGACCGCACCGCCCTCAGCACCGACCTGCAGGTGCGCAGCGTGGCGCACGCGGTGCTCACGCTCGAGCAGGTCGACCAGGCCTACGGCGCCGAGCGGCGCCGGCTGCGGGTGGTCAAGTACCGCGGCATCGCCTTCCACGGCGGCGCCCACGACTACAAGATCGTCAACGGCGGGCTGAAAGTCTTCCCGCGCCTGGTGGCGGCCGCCACCCGCGCCACCAGCGAGCGGCGCCAGCTCTCCAGCGGCCTGCCGGAGCTGGACCAGCTGATCGGCGGCGGCCTGGAGGAAGGCATGAGCACGCTGATCTCGGGCCCGCCCGGCACCGGCAAGTCCACGCTGGCGGCGCAGTTCGTCCACGCCGCCACCGCGCGCGGCGAGCCGTGCGCCATGTTCCTGTTCGAGGAGGCGCGCAACAACATGCTCAACCGCTCCAGCGGACTGGGCATGAAGCTGACGCAGGCCATAGAGAGCGGCCTGCTGACCATCCAGCAGATCGACCCGGCCGAGCTGGCGCCGGGCCAGTTCACGTACGCGGTCACGCAGGCGGTCGAGCGCGGCGTGCGGATGGTCGTCATCGACAGCCTGAACGGCTACCTGAACGCCGTGCCGGACGAGCGCTTCCTGTCGATCTACCTGCACGAGCTGCTGACCTACCTGGGCCAGCGCGGCGTGGTCAGCATCGTGGTCGGCGTCCAGCAGGGCATGATCGGCAGCGGCATGAGCACCACCATCGACGCCAGCTACATCGCCGACAACGTCATCATGCTGCGCTACTTCGAGGCGCAGGGCGAGGTGCGGCAGGCGATCTCCGTGTTCAAGAAGCGCGGCAGCGCGCACGAGCGCACCATCCGCAGCTTCCAGATCGGCAGCGAGGGCATCTGCGTCGGCCCGGTGCTGCAGGACTTCCACGGCATCCTGACCGGCGTGCCCACCTATGACGGGCCCAAAACCCGCAAAGCCGACTGACCGCGATGGAAACGCGCATCCTGATCTACGCGCCAACCGGCCAGGACGCCCCGCTGACGGCCAAGGTGCTGGCGATGGCCGACTTCCACAGCCACGTGTGCCGCTCGCTGGCCGAGCTGGCGTCGCAGCTGGAGCTGGGCGCGGGCGTGGTGCTGACGGTGGAGGAAGCACTGGCGCCGGGCGGCTACAAGCTGCTGCAGGAGTTCGTGGCGCGCCAGCCCGACTGGTCCGACCTGCCCATCATCCTGCTGACCCACCGCGGCGCCGATTCGCCGGCGGTGCGCCAGGCCGTCGCCGGCCTGGGCAACCTGAGCCTGATGGAGCGGCCGGTGCGCTCGCTGGCGCTGATCACCGCCCTGCAGGCGATGCTGCGCGCGCGCAAAAAGCAATACCAGGTGTGCGAGGCGGCGCGCCGCAAGGATGAATTCCTGGCCAGCCTCGGGCACGAGCTGCGCAATCCGCTGGCGCCGATCCGCACCTCGGTCTCGCTGCTGACCCACATGTATCCGGACGCGCCGCCGGTGGCGCGCATCCGCGACATGGTCGAGCGCCAGGTGCGGCTGCTGACCCGGCTGGTGGACGACCTGCTGGACGTGGCCCGCATCACCAGCGGCAAGATCAAGCTGCAGCGCCAGCAGGTGGGCCTGAACGCGGTGATGAACCACGTCAGCGAGCTGTGCCTGCAAGCGGCCGGCGCCAAGCGCATCCACGTGGCCTGGCAGCTGCCGCCCGAGGACATCGTGCTGGACGCCGACTACGCGCGGGTGGTGCAGATCTTCGCCAACATCCTGTCGAACGCGGTCAAGTTCACGCCCCAGGGCGGCAACGTGCTGGTGCGCGCGGCGCGCCGCGGCAGCGAGCTGCTGGTGACGGTGCGCGACAGCGGCATCGGCCTGGACGCCGAATCGATCACGCGCATCTTCCGCATGTTCGAGCAAAGCAATACGGTGGCCGGGCAGTTCTCCAGCGGGCTGGGGATCGGCCTGAGCCTGGCGCGCCAGTTCGCCGAGATGCACGGCGGCTCGGTCGAGGCGCGCAGCGACGGTCCCGGCCACGGCAGCGAATTCACGATCCGCCTGCCGGTGGTGAGCGGCGCCGCGCGCGACGCCGTGCCGCTGGCGGCGGCCACCGGCGCCGACGGCCGCAAGATGCAGGTGCTGGTGGTGGACGACAACCGCGACGCCGCCGACTCGCTGGCGGCGCTGCTGGAAATCGAAGGCTTCGACGTGCGCCCCGTGTACGACGGCGCCGCCGCCGTCGCCATGGCGGCCGAGCAGCCGCCGGACATGATCATCATGGACCTGGGCATGCCGGGCATGGACGGCTACGAAACCGCGCGGGCGATACGCCAGCGTGCCGGCGCCGAGCGCATTCTGATGATCGCGCTGACCGGCTGGGGCCAGAGCGACGCCCGCCGCCGCACCGGCGAGGCGGGCTTCGACCATCACCTGGTCAAGCCGGTCGAGCTCGAGCAGATCCTGCGCCTGGCCGGCGCGCGGCAGAACCGCGAGCAGGTGCAGGCGGCGCGCTGAGGCCCGCTCAGTACGGGGTGATGTTGACGGTCGCGCCCTGCAGGTAGACCGCGTTGGTGCCCTCGAAGCCGGAGTCGGCGCCCAGCATGATCCAGAAGTTGCCGTCCTTGTCGGCCCTCACCACGATGGGTTCGCTCGACTTGCGGGTGGTGCTGGCCCAGGTGCCGCCGGCGCAGCCGAGGCCGGCCACGCCCTGCGTGCCCAGCACCTTGCCCTGGGTGCCGGACGTGCCCTGGTTGCCGCGGTCCAGGTTCACGCGATAGCGCAGGTCCGGTTGCTGCACCGTGTTGATGTTGAAGTAGTTCGCCGCCGCCACCATGTACACGCTGTCGCCGCGCGAGCCGCCGACGCCGGCGCAGCCGGTGCCTGCGTCGGTGGCATAGCGCAATTCGAAGCTCACGTTATATTGCGCGTTCTTCACGAAGCCGTGCAGCTGCCGCGTGACGTAGGTCAGCACATCGTCGCTGTTGTTGTGTGCAGCCAGGTAGTAGCCCTTGCCGCTCAACGGCGCCGGCAAGTCCCGCCAGCCCGAGGCCACTTCGGTCGGCCGGTCCTTGTCGCCGTAGTCGGCCACGTCGCTGCGCCATTCGTCGATACCGGTGTTGAAGTCGATCGTGACCGTGGAGGCCACGGCATCGGGCAAGTGCTGGTCGTAGGGGTTAGGTATCCAGTCGCCGCCGCCGCAGGCGGCCAGCGTCAGGACACCGCTTACGGCCAGCGCGGCCAGCAGATTTTTTTGTATGGTCATGGTTTCCCTTAAAGTGTACGGCGCACGGGGTAGGCGCCAAAACTTATTTTAAAGGAAATATTTGGTAAATTGGCAATATATTTGCCAGCACCGGCAAGTTACCGCTACTTCCAGTCGCCGCGCAGCGCCAGCACGCGCTCCTTCAAGCCTTCCGGCGTGACGTCCTGCGGCGCCACCGGGGCGCCGACCGCCAGCGCCAGGCGCGAACGCAGGCCGCTGCGGAACGCGCGCCCGAACACGTTCTCGCCGCTGCGGCTCAGCAGATGGCCCCACAGCCCGCGCAGCGCCATCGGAATCACCGGCACCTTGGAGCGCTCGACGATCTTCGACACGCCGCCCTTGAATTCATTGATCTCGCCGGTGCTGGTCAGGCGGCCCTCCGGGAAGATGCACACCAGGTCGCCCTCGTGCAGCGCCTGCGCGATGTCGACATAGGCCTTCTCCATCAGCCACGGGTCTTCCTTGGCCGGCGCGATCGGGATCGCGCGCGCGGTGCGGAAGATCCAGCCCAGCAGCGGCAGCTTGAAGATGCGGTGGTCCATCACGAAGCGGATCGGCCGCGGGCTGGCCGCGCCGATGACGATGGCGTCGACGTAGCTGACGTGGTTACACACCAGCACCGCCGCGCCCTCGTCGGGGATGCGGTCGGCGTCGATCAGGCGCACGCGGTGCACGGTGTGGATCAGCATCCAGGCCAGGAAGCGCATCAGGAACTCCGGCACCAGCGAGAAGATGTACAGCGCCACCACCGCGTTGAGCAGCGCCGTCACCAGGAACAGCTGCGGGATGGTGAAGCCCTGCCCCAGCAGCACGATGGCCAGGCCGGCCGCCGCCACCATGAACAGCGCGTTGAGGATGTTCATGCCGGCGATGGTGCGCGACATGTGGGCCGGATCGCAGCGGGTCTGGATCAGCGCGAACAACGGCACGATGAAGAAGCCGCCGAACATGCCGATCAACAGCACGTCGCACAGGATGCGCCACATCCCGTGCTGCGCCATCAGGGCGAAGGCGTCCAGGTGCGGGCCGGCGGCGGCGGTGATGCCGTGGCTGGCGAAATACAGGTCGGCGCCAAACACCGACAGGCCGATGGAGCCGAACGGCACCAGGCCGATCTCCACCTTGCGCCCGGACAGGCGCTCGCACAGCAGCGAGCCGCTGCCCACGCCCAGCGAGAACACCGTCAGCAGCAGCACGAACACGCTGTGGTCGCCGTGCAGGTAGTCCTTGGCGTAGACCGGGAACTGCGCCAGCACCAGCGCGCCGTAGAACCAGAACCACGAGTTGCCAAGCATGGACAGGAACACCACGCGGTTCTTGCGCGAGAAGCTCAGGTTGCGGAACGATTCGCCGATGAAGTTCCAGCTCACCTTGAGCTCCGGCGCCGGCGCGGGCGCCAGCGGGATGCGGTAGCTGGCCACCAGGCCAAGCAGCGCCACGGCGATGGTGGCGATGGCCTCGAAGGCGATGCCGTTGGGCTTTTGCACCACCAGCACCGCGCCCAGGATCTCGCCCAGCAGGATGCCGACGAAGGTGCCCATCTCGGTCACGCCGTTGCCGCCGATGAGTTCATCGGGCTTGAGCTGCTGCGGCAGGTAGGCGTACTTGACGGGGCCGAACAGCGTGGAGTGCACGCCCATGCCGACCACCGCGGTCACCAGCAGCCACAGGGTGTGCGTCATCCATCCGAGGCCGGCGATGCACATGATGGCCACCTCCAGCCACTTGACGAAACGGGTCAGGCCGGACTTCTCGAACTTGTCGGCCAGCTGGCCGGCGGTGGCCGAGAACAGCACGTAGGGCAGGATGAACAGGCCGGGGATCAGGTTGGTGATCAGCGACGGCGACAGCGTGGTCCAGCTCATCGCGTCGAAGGTCAGCATGACCACCAGCGCGGTCTTGAACAGGTTGTCGTTGAAGGCGCCGAGGAACTGGGTCCAGAAGAACGGCGCGAAGCGGCGTTGCGTCAACAGGGAAAACTGATTGGGCTGGCTCATGTCTGCGGCATCCGTTCTGATGGGTGTTACGGAAAGGTTGAACGGATTATAACCTCTTGCCGCGCCACACAAACATGCCAACAAGCAACAACCTAGCGCCAGATCAAGCCGGCGCGCCCGCCGGTACCGCGCGCAGCGACCAGACGCTGTGCGGATCGCCCTGCAGCCCGCGCCGGAGCACGGCGCGCGCCATCCGCCGGTACAGCGCGGCAAACGCCAGCGCCACCACGGCCACGCCAGCCGCCACGGTATCGCCCTGCAGCAGCGAACGCAGCGGATCGACGCCGCTGCCGTACCAGTGCGCCAGCGGCAGCGCCGCCGTCAGCGCCGCGCTCAACATCAGCAGCTCGTGGGCGGCGCGCGCCGGCGGGCGCGCGAAAGCCCACGCCACGCACAGCAGGAACACGCCGTAGTAGCCGGCCTCCTCCCATCGCGGCACGTCGCCCGGCGCCAGCTTATTCATCAGGAACACGGTCGACACGCCGGCCACGCAACCGAGGCACACGCCCAGCGTGGCCTGCGCCATCAGCCTCCCGCTGCGCGGCTGCGCCGCCACGGCGCGTTTGCGGCGCGCCTCGATCCACAGCAGGTTGCCGCTGTAGAACAGGAAGGCGCCCGCCATCCCCAGCGCGAAGTAGGTCCAGCGCACCGCGGCGTGGCCGTAGTTGGCGAAGTGCAGCGTCTGCAGGCCGCGCATGAAGCGCGTGCCGGGGCTGGCGCCGGCCGGCGTCAGCACGCGCTCCACCGTGCCACTGCTGGCGTTGATCACCACCGCCGCCGTGCTGGAGAGCGTGTGCTGCGCCATCGGCCCGTAAGCCTGCAATTGCGCGTTGGCGCCGCCGGCCTGGCGGTAGACCAGCGTGGCGATCTCCATGCCCGGCGCGGCGCGGCGCGCCGTCTCCATCAGCTGCGAGGCGGGCAGCAGCGGCGCCGGGGCGCCGGCGCCACGCGGCGGCGCGGCGGCCGAGATGTCCGCCCCGATCACGTCGATCAGCTTGCCGTCGAAGATCAAGTACTGGAACGGAGCCAGCAACACCACGCCCAGCGCCAGCACCGCGCTGCTCCACGCGTACATCAGGTGGAACGGCAGCGACAGGATGCCGACGGCGTTGTGCGCGTCCTGCCACATGCGCTTGATGTTCTTGCCGATGCGCAGCGCGAACACGTCCTTGAAGAACGACGGCGCATAGATGATCACGCCGCTTGCCAGCGCCAGCCCGTACAGCACGCACAGCGCGCCCAGCACGTAAATGCCCCAGCTGCGCGGCAGACCTGCCGTGTAGTGCAGCCGGTAGAGGAAGTCCACCAGCTGCGAGGCCTCCCTCACCTCCTCCAGCCGGCCCGCCGCGTCCAGGCGGAAGTTGCGCTCATCCCACTCCAGCACGGTCTGCGGCTGTTCGGCCGACGGCAGGCGCACGTAGAAATTCGCCGCGGCCTGCGGATGCGCCGCCAGCACGGCGTCGATCAGCGGCTGGGTCTGCGACAGCGGGGTGCGCGGCACGGTGCGCGCGGCCGGCCGCTCCCACGCGTGCAGCTGCTCGTGGAAAATGGTGATGGCGCCCGCGTAGAAGGCGATGAACAGGCAGAAGCCGGCCGCCAGCCCCACCCAGGTATGCACCGAGATATAAGTGCGCAGCGTGGACGACTTCATGCCGCCACCCGCACCAGGCCGCCGGCCTTCAGCACATGCAGCAGCGCGTAGCCGGCCAGCGTCGCCCCGCCCATCCACAGCCAGGCGCGCAGGCCGGTGCGGAACATAAAGGCGCCCGCCATCACGCCGATCCACACCAGGAAAAACAGCAGCAGCAAGGGCAGCGTGGTGCGCGCCTGGTCGCCGCTGAGCAGCGCGGCCAGGCCCACCACCCACACCGCCAGCGGCAGGCCGAGGCAGGCGGCCGCGGTGGATTTACCGAGCATGGCGCGCTCCCAGCCAGGCGTCCAGGCAGGGCAAGGCCACCAGCGCCGCCATGAAGCCGGACAGCGCGATGAACACGCCGCACCAGCCGCCGTAGGACGCCGTGGCCGAGGCGATGGCGACAACGCCGAGCGGCACCGCCAGCCAGTTCAGCAGCCTGGCGCGTTTGGGCGCCGCGCCCCACAGCCGCTGGTGCGGCGAGGCCAGGTACAAACACAGCGCCGCCAGCGCGGCGACGCCGATGCAGATCCAGTTCATATCGGGCTCCCTCTCAGATAGTGCCCTGAACGCCGAAGCCGAACTGGCGCGCGTTGCCGAGTATGACGTTGTAGCGTCCCGTCACCGTTTCCAGGCGGTTGGCGCTGATGTCGGCGCGGTTGGTCAGGTTGCTGCCGAAGGCGAACAACGTGACGCCGTTGGCCAGCGTGTAGGCGGCCTTGCCACCCAGCGTGGTGTGTCCGTCGTTGCGCTCGATGTTTTCGGGACCGGTGTAGGTGCCGCCGGCGTGCACCAGGTTGGCGTTGAGCAGCCAGCGGCCCGGCTTCCAGCTCAGGCCCACCGACTGCGTCGCGCGCGGCGAGCGGCCGAACTCCTTGCCGCCGAAGTCGCCCTGCGGCGACACGAAATCGATGAAGCGCGTGCGCGCCAGGCCCAGCGCGCCGAACAGCTCCAGGTCCCTGGCGACCTTGCCGCGCACCTCGGCCTCCAGCCCCTTCAGGCGCGAGCTGCCGGCGTTGAGGAAGTAGATGTCGAGCGTGTTGCGGCCGACGTTGACCTGCTGGTCCGACCAGTCGACCCGGTAGGCGTTCAGCGTCACGGTCAAGCCGTTGTCCAGCGCGCCCTTGAGCGACGCTTCGTAGTTGCGGGTGAACTCCGGGCCATAAGCGTGCGAGCCGCGCTGGTAGCTGTAATCGACGCCGCCGGTGCGGTAGCCGCGCTGCGCCGTCAGGCCCGCCACCCACTGCGGCGCCAGCGCGTAGCGCACGCCCAGCTTGGGCAGCCAGACCGAGTTGTCGGTCTCCAGGTGCTGCGTGTTGTCGCCGGCGAAGATGCCGCCGGCGATCAGCTGGCCAAACACCTGGCGCGCCAGCGGCGAGGTGCCGCTGGTCTCGGCGGCCAGCACGCGGCGCTGGCGCTCGCCGTCGAAACGCACGCCGGCCGTCAGCGTCAGCTTGCCGACCGCGTAATCCAGTTCGGTGTAGGCGGCGCGGGTCTTGGTGCCGTCCGACTGCAGGTTGCGGCGGTTGATGAAATCGGCGCCGTAGGCCGCGTCGCAGGCGGCCTGCGACGCACACTGGCCGGTCAGTCCCAGCACATAGGACACCGGCACCGTGAACAGTTCGTCCACGCCGTAGTGCTGCTGCGAATAGTACAGCCCCGCCACGCCCTTGAGCGCATGGCCCAGCAGCTGCGTGCTGAAATTGGCGCGCGCTTCCTGGGTCCACTGGCGGTCGATGTTTTCGCCGGTGCGGTAACCCTGGTTCAGCTCCGTCGCGTCGTAATCCTGCACGCGCGAAAAGCGGTTGTGCGAATAAGTCGACAGCAGCGTCACATCGGCGCCGCCAACCCGGAAGGTCTGCTCCAGCGCGGCCGAACGCGTGTGGTTATGGTTGTCGCGCGGCTCGTTCGACAGGTTCTGGCGCGCCGACGCCGGCCGCGCCACCGCCTCCACCGCATTGCTGCCCAGTTCCTGCTTGTCGTCCACCAGCGTCACCAGCGCCTGATAGCGCTCGCCCCACGGCGTGATGCGCAGCTTGGCGCGCAGCGTGTGGCCGTCGTCGTGGTTCGCGCGCGGATCGTCGCGGGTCGGGTTGTACACGTCGCCGTCGCGCCGGCGCTGCTCGAAGGCGACGCGGCCGGCCAGCACCTGCTCGACGATGGCGCCGCCGCCGGCCAGCGCCGCGCGCAGCGCGCCCTGGTTGCCGGTGCTGACGCGGTAGCTGAAATCGCGCAGGTCGGACGGATCGCGGGTCTTCATCACCACCGCGCCGGCCAGCGAGTTGCGGCCCTGGTTGGTCGACTGCGGTCCGCGCAGCACTTCCACGCGGTCGGCGTCCCATACGCTGAGGTTTTCGATCACCTGGCCGAAGCCGTCCAGCGGCACGCCGTCCACCACCAGCGTGACGGTGCGCCCGCCGCCGCCGGTCGGTCCGTTCGAGTTGATGCCGCGGATCGACAGCCCCGACGCGGTGCCGACGTTGGCCATCTGCGCGGCGACGTCGTCGAGCGTGACGACGCCGGATTCGGCGATCTGGCGGCGGTTGCGCGAACCTACGCTGGCGGCGCTGTCGAGCTCAGTGCGTTGCAACTTATCGCCGGTGATCACCACCTGCTCCAGCACCGGCCCCTGCTCCTGCGCCGACGCCTGCCACGCCGCCGTCGCCCCGGCCAGCGCCAGCACCATCACTTTGATACGCATGCATTTTCCCCTGTTCGCTATTTTGTAAATGAGACTTATTCTCGTTGCAGCATAGTAAATGAGAATCGTTTACATTCAAAGGGAAATTTTTATGCCAATGGCATGAAGATGGCGATGCGGGTGCCGGCGCCGAGGGCGGTGGCGATGTCGATGCGGCCTTCGAAGGCGGCCACCCGCTCGCGCATGCCGACGATGCCGATGCCGGCCGACGCCAGCGCCGCGTCGTAGCCGCTGCCGTTGTCGGCGATCTCCATGCGCAGTCCCGCATCGTCCAGCGACAGCGCCACCGTCACCTGCGTCGCGCGCGCGTGCTTGGCGATGTTGGACAAGGCCTCCTGCACGATGCGGTAGGCCGAGATGCCGATGCCGCTGTCGAGCCGCGCGAAATCGCCGTCGGCGCGGAACAGGTAGCGGCAGCCGGCGTGCGCGCGGTCGTAGTGGCGCACCATCTCCTCCACCGCGCCGTCCAGTCCCAGCATGTCCAGCACCTCGGGACGCAGGCGCCGCACCAGCGTGCGGCCGCTGTTGTAGAGCCCCAGCGCCAGCTTGATGATGGACTGCGCGCGCTCCCGCACCTCGCCCTCCCCGCTGACATCGACAATGCGCTGCGCCTCCAGCCGCGCGGCGATCAGCGTGGCGTTCAATTCGTCGTGGATCTCCAGCGCGATGCTCTTGCGCTCATCCTCGACGGCGGTGTTGACCTTGCGGATCAGGCGCCGCTTCTCGGCGTCGGCCGCGCGCAGCGCCTGCATCGACGCCTGCAGCGAGGCGTTCAAGCCGTGCGACAGCTGCCACGCCAGCAGCGCGCACACCAGCAGGCCAAGGCTGGCCACCAGCAGCTCGACATAAAAGCGGCGCGCCTGTTTCACCAGCAGCGCCGACGGCGACATCGTCACCCGCACATAGCCCATGGTCTCGACCGCGCTGCTGCTGCCGGCCGGCCGGTCCTTCTGATAGGGCTTGCCGTCGGCCGCCAGCATGGCCACGAACATCAGGCGCTTGAGGACAGGCGCCTCGTAGTAGCGGGCGTCCGGCCGGCCCGGCGCGGGCGCGGAAGCCTGCACCAGCGCATGCCGCTGCGCGTCCAGCACCTCGATGCGGTCGATGCTGGCGTCCGATTGCAGCAGGCCGTTGACGGTCAGCTTGAGGTCATCGTAGCGGTGCGTCAGCAGGCTGACTTCACTGCTCTGCGCCAGCACCTTGGCCACCAGCGGGCCGCGTTCAGCCATCTCCTCGCGCACCTCGGCCAGGCGCGAATGGTAGGCGTACCAGACGAAGGTGCAGAACATGTACGCCAGCGGGATGAGCGTGACGCACAGCAGCCGCGCGCGCACGCTCCAGTGGCGCCAAAAGTCGAAGCGCATCCGCTACGGCTCGATCAGGCCGTGCTTGACGGCCAGCCGCGTGATGTAGGCCGGCCGGTGCACGCCCAGCTTCTCCTTGACCGCCTGGCTGATATTGCTGATGGTCTTGGTGGAGACGTCGAGCTTCTCGGCAATCTCCGCGTTGGTCAGGCCCTCGGCCATCAGCGTGAAGATCTCCAGCGCGCGCTCGTCCAGCTGCGACTGCGGCGAGGCGTCGCCGCGCACCGACAGGTTGGCCAGCCGCTCGGCGATGTGCGGCAGGAAGTACAGCTCGCCGTCGTGCGCGCGCCGCACCGCCGCCGCCAGGTCGGCCGGATCGCAATCCTTGGTCATGAAGGCGCGGCCGCCGAGACGGTAGGTTTCCTTGATCAGGCTATCCTGGTCGAACTGGCTCAGGAAGACGATGGCCGCATCCGGCGCCTGCGCCAGGATCTGCTTGGCCACGTCCAGCCCGGTCAGCTGGTCGCCGAAGCGGAGATCGAGCACCGCCACGTCCGGCTTGTGGCGCTGGTACTGCTCCAGCGCCTCCTCCGGCGTGCGCGCCTGCGCCACCACATGCAGCCCCTGCCCTTCCAGCGACATCGCGAAGCCCGTCATCACGATCGGATGATCGTCCGCCAGCATGACCCGTATCTTTTTCACTTGCTATCTCCAGGAATATTTACTACTCGATGATGGAAGCATACCACAGCAGTCCGGCGTAAAAAATTCCAAAAATTGCCTTTTATTTTGCTATTACATGGAATAGTATACTTCCAACACATAGCAATCCCCACCACCACCAAGGAGCAGTTATGCATCAGAAAAAGAATCTCACCGGCCTGACCGTCGTGGCCGTGTTGCATGTGGCGCTGCTGGCCGCCTTCCTGCATGGCTCCAAATTGACTGTGTTCAGGGTGAAGGAAGCGGTGATCGACCTGACGCCGACCGCGCCCGAGCCGCCGCCAAAAACGCTGCCGACCGACGTGCCGCCGCCCACGCTGACGCCGCCGGACATCTTCGTGCCGCCAGTGGAAACCCCGGTACTGCCATCCGATCCGCCGCCGGTGACGGCGCGTCCGGCGAGCGAGGCGCAACCGGTCCAGCCGACGCAACACGGCATCGCCGAGCCGGGAGCCAAGACCGTGGTGAAAGCCGCGCCGCAGCTGGTGCCGGCGGTGGTGGACGCCAGGGCCTGCACAAAGCCGGACTATCCGAAGTCCGCGCTGCGCAACAGCGACACCGGCACCGTCACGCTGGCACTGCTGATCGGCACCGACGGCCGGGTGGCCGATTCGAAAGTGGAGAAATCCAGCGGCTTCCGTGAGCTGGACCGCGCCGCGCAAGTCGGGCTGGGACTGTGCCGCTTCAAGCCCGGCACCGTGGACGGCGTGCCGCAGCAATCGTGGACCAAAATGCAGTACGTCTGGAGCCTGGACGATTAAGCTGCTTTAAGCCGACTTGCAGGATTTGGTATCAAACTATATAATGTTGCCCTCGAGAAACGGAATAGCCGGTACACGCCGGTTGTTCCGTTTCTCATTTTTTGCCACTTCAGGAACAAAAATAATGAAACAAATCACCGTATTCGCAATGATCGCCGCCCTGGCAGCCCCACTGGCAGTTCAGGCTGAAGGCTACTACGTCGGCGGCAACATCGGCCGCGCAGAACAAAAAGCGGATCTGGCCATCGTATCGATCAAGGAAAGCGCCACCGCCTACAAGCTGGTTGGCGGCTACAACTACACCAAGAACTTCGGCGCCGAAATCGGCTACGCAGACCTGCGTGAAGTGTCGGTCTCCGGCAATGGCGCACATGCCACCTCCAAGCCATCGGCATTCTACGTCGCAGCCACCGGCACCCTGCCACTGAACGAACAGTTCTCGTTGTTCGGCAAACTGGGTATCGCAACCGCCCACGAAAAAGTGAACGCCAGCTATCGTGGCGATTCCGTGTCGGGCAGCGAAAACCGCACCACCCCGTACATCAGCGTCGGCGCGGCGTTCGCGCTGAACCAGAAGGTCAGCTTCGTGGCTGAATACGAAAACTTCGGCAAAGTCGCCAAAGACGGCAACGTCAACGTCAAGGCCGACATGTTCTCGGCCGGCGTGCGTTACAGCTTCTAAGCCCGCGCAAATAAAAAAAGCCCCCATCGGCACCGGGCGCGATCTTGATCGCGTCCAGGCCGATGGGGGCTTTTTTAATTTAAAGTCAGAACACCCAGAGTTTATCGGCCGGCATCTGCAGCCAGTACTTGCCCGCTTCCAGCTTGTACTTGGAGTAGGCGCGCAGGCTCATCTCCGCTCCATCCTCGCTCTTGAACAGGCACTCGAAGCGGTCGCCCAGGTACATGCAGGTCAACAGCGGCAGCTCGATCGCGTTCTCCACCGGCGTCGCGCTGATCTTCACCTCCTCCACGCGGATGATGGTCGACGGCTCGCCGCCGCCGGCGCCGCGCGCGGTGCCACGCAATGGCGTGGAGCCCACAGACAGCATCACGTTGGCGCCGTCGCGCTGCACCACCTTGGCCGGCAGGCGGTTGTTACTGCCCATGAATTCAGCGGTGAACAGCGTGTCCGGCGTTTCGTACATGCTTTGCGGCGTGCCTTGCTGCTCGATCTTGCCGTTGTTGAGCAGCAGGATGCGGTCCGAGATCGCCATCGCCTCGGCCTGGTCGTGCGTGACCATCAGCGCCGACAGGCCCAGTCGCACAATCAGCTCGCGCAGGAAGGCGCGCGCCTCTTCGCGCAGCTTGGCGTCCAGGTTGGACAGCGGCTCGTCCAGCAGGATCACCGGCGGGTTGTACACCAGCGCGCGGGCGATCGCCACGCGCTGCTGCTGGCCGCCCGACAGCTGGTGCGGGAAGCGCTCGGCCAGGTGGCCCAGCCCCAGGTTCTTCAACACGTCGCTGACCTTGTCCTTGATCTCGGTGGAGCCCATCTTGCGCAGCTTGAGGCCATAGGCGACGTTGTCGAACACCGTCTTGTGCGGCCACAGCGCGTAGGACTGGAACACCAGGCCCAGGTTGCGGTGCTCGGCCGCCATCTCGAAGTGTTTCGAGCCGTCGAACACATTGCGGTCGCCGATGGCGATGGTGCCCTGCTTCGGGCTTTCCAGCCCCGCCACGGCGCGCAGCAGCGTGGTCTTGCCGCTGCCCGAAGGCCCCAGCAGCGCCACCACTTCGCCTTTTTGCAGGTGCATGGACACGCCCTTCAGAATCGGATTGGCGTGGGCGCCGGTGCCGTAGTCCAGGTGCAGGTCGTTGACGGTCAGTTCATTCATGATGAGGTCTCGTTTCATTTTATTTTGACTTAATTATGGAGCTTCACGCCAAAGCGCAGGGCCACGCCCAGGCCGATGGCCACCAGCGAAATATTGATGAACGATAGCGCCGCCACCAGGTCGGTGGAGCCGGTGGCCCACAGCGACACCAGCATCGCGCCTATCACCTCGGTGCCCGGCGAGAGCAGGTACACGCCGGTCGAATACTCACGCTCGAAGATCAGGAACACCATCAGCCACGCGCCCAGCAGCCCGTACTTGACCAATGGGACGGTGACGTCGCGCGTCACCTGGCCGCGCGATGCGCCGACCGCGCGCGCCGCCTCTTCCAGCTCCGGCCCCACCTGCAGCAGCGCGGTGGAGATCAGGCGCATGCCGTAGGCCAGCCACACCACCGAATACGCCAGCCACAGGGCGAAGATGGTCGAGCGCAGGGAGCGCAGCACCGGTATCGCATGCTCGCTCAGCCACAGGGCCGCTCCGTTGTCCATGCCCTTCAACATGCCATCGAGCCAGCTCGGGACGAACAGGAACACCCACAGGAAGGACAGGCCGGCCAGCAGGCCAGGAATGGCGCGCGGCACCAGCACGCTGTAGTCCAGGAAGCGGGTCACGCCATCCGGCTTGCGGTGCATGGCCAGCGCGATGGCGCAGTAGCAGATCACCGCGAAGGCGCCGCCGATCACGCCGATCAGGATGGTGTTGAGGATGCCGCGCATCAGCGCCGGCTGCTCCATGATTTCGCGGAAGTGCTGCAGCGTCAGCACGTCGCGCAGGTTGACGCCCTCGCCCCAGTACTGCACGAAGGAGCGCAGCACGATGCCCGACATCGGCATGATGATGGTGAACATCAGCCAGCCGAAGATCAGCGCGAAGGCCAGCCATTTCCATTTACCGAGCGGCATGGACTTCGAGCGCGCGCCCTTGCCCTTGATCGACACGAACTTGTTGGCCGACTTGAGCAGCCAGCGCTGTATCATCACCAGCGGCATCGTCACCATCACCAGGCAGACGGCGACGGCGGCCATCAGGTGGTAGGACGGCGTGCCCAGTTTGTTGGTCAGCTTGTACAGATAGGTCGCCAGCACCAGGTGGCCTTCCGGGTCACCCAGCACCAGCACCAGGCCGAACACCTCGAAGCCGAGGAAGAACACCAGCACCGCCGCATACGCCAGGGCCGGGGTGATCATCGGCAGCGAGACGTTGAACATCACCTGCAGCGGCGAGGCGCCGGTCACGCGGGCCGCTTCCTCGACGTCGGAGCCCAGGCTTTTCAGCGCGGACGAGGCGTACAGGTAGACGTGCGGCACGTGCGTCAGGCCGGCGATCACCACGATGCTGGTGAAGGAGTAGATATTCCACGGGATGAAGCCGAGGATGTCCTTGGCCCACAGCGAGTAGAAGCCCACCGGCCCCATCGAGACCACGTAGCCGAAGCCCATCACCATCGGCGAGACAAAGATCGGCACCAGCAGCATCGGCGCGATGAAGCCGCGGCCCGGCAGGTCGGTGCGTATCATCAGGAAGGCCAGCATGCCGCCCAGCGGGACGGCGATGGCGGTCAGGCCGGCGGCCAGCAGGAAGGCGTTCTTGAAGGCCATCGAGAAATCGGGATCCTCGAAGATGAAGCGGTACGCGTCCAGGCCCAGTTCCTTGGCGGGCATGAAGAACGGCGCGTTCAAGAAGCTTTGGTAGAAGATCAGCAGCAGCGGCAGGAAGATGGCGGTGGCGGCCAGCGTCACCACCACGCCGCGCGTCCAGTTGATGCCGCGCCGGCCGGAGCCGGAGAGAGTCAGAGTTTGCATAGGAATTCCGTTTTGTACGTACGCGTGCGGGCACCCGGCCCGCTGGTCAGCGGGCGGGTTTTACGGCGGGTGAGACGTTGCTTACTTCTTGCCTGCGGTTTCTTTCCACTGCTTGAGGAAGGCCATGCGTTTGGCCGGCCCCAGGAATTGCAGCACGATAGGATGAACCGGCACCGGCTTGATGTTGTCCTTGCCGATTTGCTTGATCAGGTCCGCCGACGTGGTCTCGCCGGTGACGTCGGCGCGGATCGCGAACAGCTTGGAATCGTTGGCGATGATGGTCTGGCCGCGGTGCGACAGCATGTAGTCCAGCCACAGCTTGGCGGCGTTGACGTTCTTGGCGGCCTTGTTGATGAAGAAGACGCGCGACAGCACCAGCGTGTAATCCTTCGGCAGCACCACGCCGATCGACGGATCGGTCTTGGCGCGCACCAGCGCGTAGGAGCCCAGCACGTTGTAGCCGATCAGGTTTTCGCCCGACGAGATACGTTCCATCATGGTGCCGGTGGACGACTGCACGCGCACCTTGGCCACGCCGAAGGCGTTCTCCAGGTCCTGGAACTTCGGATTCTCGCGCGCGTCCTGGGTCATGAACATGAAGCCGACGCCGGATTTCTCGATGTCGTAGGTGGTGACCTTGTCCTTGAACTTCGGCTGCGTAATGAGCTTGGCGAAATCGGCGTGCGTCTGCGGCACTTCCTTGGCGTCCATCAGGCGCTTGTTGTAGACGATGGCGGCCGGCTCGAAAGTGGTGCCGTAGGCCTGGTCGTCCCATACCGCCCAGCCGGGGATCTTGGACGTTTCGACCGACTTGTATTTGAGCGCGTAGCCGTCGGAGGCCAGGCGCATTTGCAGGTCCATCGCGGACGACCACATGGCGTCGGCGGTATTGCCGCCGGCCGCCACTTCGGAGATGAAGCGGTTGTACACCTCGGTGGAGTTCATGTCGTTGTATTCGACGGTGATGCCGGGGTACAGCGCGTTGAAGTCCTTGATCAGCGGCTGGGTGGCCTTGCTGTCCGTGGCGCCGTAGATCACCAGCTTGCCCTCTTTCTTGGCGCCGTCGATGATCTTCTGGTAGTCGGCGGGATAACCGGCCGGCACCTGCGCCATGGCGGCGCTGGCAAACAGGGTGGCGCATGCAGCGGCCAAAGTCGTTTTCAACATCATTTTTGTCTCCGTCGTTTTATAGGTATTGGTGTTCAGCGCACCAGACCGAGTTCGGCGGCGCGCCTGCCGTAATCGTCCACGGCCTTTCTTACATATGCTGCCAGCGCATCGCCGGTCAGCCCAAACGGGAACAGACCCGACGCCGCGCGCATTTGCGCGAACTGCGGACTGGCCAGCACCCGGTCGAAACTCGCGACCCAGTGCCGGTAATCCGCATCCGTCACTTGTGGCCCCATCCACAGTCCGCGGATGATAGGCCACACCACATCGATGCCCTGCTCGCGCGCCGTCGGCACATTCGCCAACACGCCCGGCAGGCGGTGCTCGGCCAGGATCGCCAGCACCCTGGTATTGCCGCCGGCCGCGTACAGCGTTGCCTCGCTGGCGTCGCCGGACACCACCTGCACCAGGTTGGCGTGCATCGCGGCGAACGCCTCGCCGCCGCCCTCCAGCGCCACGAAGCGCAGCACCTTGGGATCGACGCCGGCGGCCTTGACCACCATCGCCATCTTCAGCCAGTCCTGGCTGCCGATGGTGCCGGACACGCCGATCAGCACCTTCTCCGGATGATCCTTGAGCGCCGTCACCAGCTGCCCCAGTGTCTTGTAGGGCGAATCGGCGCGCACCGCGATCATGCCGTAGTCGGCGCCCAGCGCCGCCACCCAGCGTACATCGGACGACGTGGCCTTGCCGAACTTGCCCTGCGCCAGATTGAGCAGCGAGCCGCCCGAAAAAGCCACCAGCGTGTTCGGTTCCGCGCGCCGCTGCGACACCAGCGAATGCCAGGCCACCGCGCCGATCCCGCCCGGCAGATAGCTGATGTGCATATCCGACGGCGGCGCCTTCGGCGTGCCGCTCAAGCCCTGCAAACCCTTTTGCGCCAGCTTGCAGGTAAGGTCCATCGCGCCGCCCGGCTTGGACGGAACAATGCACTCCAGGCCTGCCGCCTGCGCTGCAGCGCTTAGCAAGAGCGCGGCAATCAAAGCCAGCAAAACTTTAGTCATCTTGGTAGTTATCTTAGAACGGTGAAGCTTTCAAAGCGCTTTCAGAACGCGGCATTTTGAATGAAAAATGCCGCGCTCTTTTCTCCGGCTTAGAAGCGGTGCTGCATGCCGACGACCAGGCCGTGCTGGCTGGTGCCGAAACCGGCGTCGTCGCGCGACAGGCCGGTCAGCTGGCCGTTCTTGGACTTGGCGTAGGCAGCCGACACATGCAGGTCGGTGCGCTTGGACAGTGCGTAGCGATAGCGCACCACGTACATGGTTGGATCGGCGTCCTTGCCGGCGGCGACGTTCTTGACGTTGACGTGATAAATCGCGCCGGTCAGCGTGGTCACCTCGTTGGTCTTGTACGCGATACCGGCCCAGGTGGTGGTGGCATCGACGTCGGCGGTCAGCGCCTTGCCGGCGACCAGTTTGTAGTCACGCACCACGCCCCACAGTTTCACTGGGCCGTTTTCATAGTTCACGCCCAGGTGCCAGACGGTGTTCTTGTCACGGTTGCCGGTGGCTGGAACGGTGTTGCCGTTGTTGCGCTCCCAGGTCGCCATCATGTTGACAGCGCC
Organism: Duganella vulcania; assembly: GCF_009857655.1. Taxonomy (NCBI): domain Bacteria; kingdom Pseudomonadati; phylum Pseudomonadota; class Betaproteobacteria; order Burkholderiales; family Oxalobacteraceae; genus Duganella; species Duganella vulcania. The sequence goes on along the minus strand of NZ_WWCX01000044.1, from coordinate 7,320 downwards.
CAGGTGGTAGGCGCCGGTGAAGCCGTATTTGGCGCTGTCCTGCGCGCCGGTGGTCTGCTCGCCGGCGGCGTAGTTGGCGCCGAACTTGAAGTCGCCGACCGTGCCGGCGTATTTGATGATGTTGTCGTAGGCGGTGGTGAAGCCGTATTTGCTAGGACCGGTCGCAGGACCCGAGGTGGCCCACGAGTAGTAAGGCGCAAAGCCCATCGGATCGTAGGCGATCACGGTGTCGTACACACTGGTGAACGAACGGCCGATGACCACGCGGCCAAATGCGCCTTCCAGGCCGACGTTGGCCTGGCGCTTGAACAGCACGCCGTCTTGCGCGCCGGTGTCCATCAGGATGCCGCCTTCCAGGTTGAAGATGGCTTTCAGGCCGCCGCCCAGGTCTTCGCTGCCACGCAGGCCCCAACGCGAAGTGTTCATGCCGCCCGAGATCACGCTGGTCTGGCTGCCGCCGGTCGCCGATTTGTTATTGGCCGTTTCCACGCCCACGTCCAGCAGACCGTAGACCTGCACGTTCGATTGGGCGTGAGCGGCGCCGCCAGCGGCTGCCGCCAATGCCATGATAGCGAGGGTCAACGAGGTTTTCTTCATGTATGTCTCCAGAGGATATAGTTATTTGTGACGCCTGATCGATGCAATCAGGCTGCCACTATAGGAGTCACTTCCTTTCAATTACCTTTCACTGCTACTTCGGCAAGGCTTCCTGTCGCCCATGCACCACAAATCAGGCGGGGACTTCCCTTTTGAGGCGGCTGCGCCCATGATTCTGGCCTTACACTGAACTTATTTCATATGGTTGGCAAGAATTTATGCGCATTCTGTTAGTTGAAGACCACACCGAGTTATCACATTGGCTGTCCAAAGCCCTGCGCGACGCCAACCTGACGGTGGAATGCGCGGACAACGGCGCCGACGCCGACGCCCTGCTGCACACGCAGGACTATGCGCTGGTGATCCTCGACCTGACCTTGCCGCGCATGGACGGGCTGGAAGTGCTCAAGCGCCTGCGCGCGCGCGGCGGCCCGCGCGGCCAGACTCCCGTGTTGATACTGACCGCGCGCGGCGGACTGGAAGACCGCGTGCAGGGCCTGAACCTGGGCGCCGACGATTACCTGGCCAAGCCCTTCGAACTGGCCGAGCTGGAGGCGCGCGTGAAAGCGCTGCTGCGCCGCAGTGTCGGCAACGAGTCGCTGGTGCACAGCTGCGGCGCGCTCAGTTTCGACACCGTCACGCGCATGTTCACCTACGCCGGAACCCCGCTGGCGCTGACGCCGCGCGAGCATGCGGTGCTGGAGACGCTGATCACGCGCTCGGGCCGCGCGGTCTCGAAGGAGAAGCTGTTCGACGAAGTGTTCGCGCTGGCGGACGACGCCAACCTCGATGCGATCGAGCTGTATATCCACCGCGTGCGCAAGAAGCTCGACATCGCCGCGCCGGATGCCGCCGTCATCACCACGCTGCGCGGCATCGGCTACCTGCTGCAGCCACGGCCTGCGCCCATCCCCGCGCCGGCCGGCGGCGCCAAGGGCGGCTGACGTTGACCAGAGCCGGCCTCCGCACGCCGTGGCTGCACCGGCTGGCGCGCCGCTTCGGGCCGGGCGCAGCGCTGGGCAGCCTGCGCGGCCAGCTGCTGCGCTGGCTGCTGGGCCCCTTGCTGGTGCTGGTGGCGCTGAACACCCTGTCGGTCTACCACAACGCGCTGGACGCCGCCGATGTCGCCTACGACCGCTCGCTGCTGGCCTCCACGCGCGCGCTGGCCGAACGCGTCTCCATCGTCGACGGCAAGGTGGTGGCGGACGTGCCCTACGTGGCGCTGGACAGCTTCGAGACCGATACGCTGGGCCGCATCTACTACAAGGTCACCGGCATCAACGGCGAGACCGTGTCCGGCTACGCCGACCTGCCGCCGGTGCCGGCCAACGTGCCGCGCTCGGAGGCCTATCCGGCGCTGGTGCGCTTCTATCACGCCAACTACAACGGCCAGCCGGTGCGCATCGCCGCGCTGCTGCAGCCGGTGTACGACAGCTCGATGCGCGGCATCGCGCTGATCCAGGTGGGCGAAACGCTGGAGGCGCGGCGCGGCCTGTCCAACCAGATCCTGTTCGACACCCTGGCCTGGCAAGCCTTGCTGCTGCTGGCGGTGGCGCTGCTGGTCTGGTTCGCCGTGCGGCTGGTGCTGCAACCGCTGATGCGGCTGAAGATCGCCGTGGAGACGCGCAGCCTCAATGACCCGTCCGACGTCGATCCGACGCTGGTGCACAAGGAGGTGCGGCCATTGGTGGCGGCGATGAACAGCTCCCGTTCGCGCCTGCACATCCTGATCAGCAGCCAGCGCCGCTTCATCGCCGACGCCTCGCACCAGCTGCGCACACCGCTGACGGTGTTGAAGACCCAGGCCGAACTGGCGCTGCGCGAATGCGACCGTCCCGGCGCCGATCCGCAGGCCATGCGCGCCGCGCTGCGCGAGATCGTCCACAGCATCGCCGCCACCACCGATTCGACGGTCAACCTGGCTAACCGGCTGCTGACGCTGGCCCGCATCGAACATGGCGGCGACACCGATGGCGCGGTGGCCCAGCCGGAGCCGGTCTCGCTACGCGACGTCGCGCGCCAGGTCGGACTGGAGATGGCGATGGCGGCGGTGGCCAAACAGATCGACCTGGCGCTGGAGGCCGACAGCGAATGCGTGGTGCAGGGACAGGCCTTGCTGCTGCACGAGATGATCGCCAACCTGGTGGACAACGCCTTGCGCTACACCCCACAGGGCGGCACGGTGACGCTGCGGGTGCTGCCCTACATGAGCGGCGTGGTGCTGGAGGTGGAGGACAGCGGCCAGGGCATCGCGCCGGGCGAGCGCGAACGGGTGTTCGCGCCCTTCTACCGCGCCGCCGCCACGCTGGAGCGCAATCCCGGCGGCGCGGGCCTGGGCCTGGCCATCGTGCGCGACATCGCCACGCTGCACGGCGCCGCCATCGCACTGGACGACGCCACCGGCGGCCAGGGCCTCAAAGTCACCGTCACCTTCTTTCGCGCCTGACCCGCGACCGCCGCTGCGGTAAAATACGCCAGACAACGTTAGCGTCCGGGGCATATCATAAGCGAGCAGGATACCCGCTGGTTGCAGCGCCTGTCGAATTACCGGCGCGCGCTGGCGCAGCTTAAAAAATTCATCGACCATGACCCGCTGAACAAGCTTGAGCAGCAGGGTCTGATCAAGGCGTTCGAGTTCATGCACGAGCCTTCGAGCGAAAAATGACGGAGCTGGAAGATGCCATCTGAATCGAATCCGCCAGCATTCGGGCTGAAGGCCAGCGTAGTACACAGCATGGGTGCTGTCTTCTCGGCGCACCCCGAAGTCGAACAAGCGATACTGTATGGTTCGCGAGCCAAGGGCAACTACAGGCGCGGCTCGGACATCGACCTATGCCTGACTGGCGCCGGATTGACCATGCCGCTGCTGCTCAAAATAGAGAACGAACTGGACGACTTGCTGCTGCCGTACAAAATAGACCTGTCGGTCCGCGACCGGATCGACAACCCGGAACTACTGGCCCATATCGAGAGAGTGGGCGTGTCGTTCTATCACCGCAAAAAGGACTAACTACATGATCACCAAAGAAGACATGGTCGAGCTGTTTGCCGACATGAAGCAGAACGCGCCGTGGGATAGTTCCAAGCCGCTGTTGTGGGGTTATTTTTTCGCCGACCCGACCAAGAGCAAACTAGAAAGCGCCTCGGCGCAGTTGAAGGCCAAGGGCTACCAGGTGGTCGGCATCTACGACTCCGAACCGGAAGGGGAAACGCCGGCGCTGTGGTGGCTGCATGTCGAAAAAGTCGAGAAGCACACCGCCGACACGCTGCACGCCCGCAACCAGGAGTTCTACAAGTTCGCCGAAGAGCACCAGCTCGAATCCTACGACGGCATGGACGTCGGTCCCGCCACCTGATTACAGCAGGGCCGCCAGCGCCGGATGGTGTTTGGTGGCCGTGAACTCCGTCACCTGATAACTGGCGATCCCGTTCCGCGCGAACGGATCCAGCGCCAGCAGGCCGTCCAGCTCCGCGCGGGACAGCTTTCCACTCGCCAGTATCACACCGCCGTCGCGCGGATTCTTGGGCCCCGAAGCCAGAAACATCTCGCGCGCATACTGCTCGTCGAGGAAGGCGCGATGGGCGGCCAGATGCGCCTCTAGTTCAGCCAGCGGTTTCAGATAAGTCAGATTAACGATATACATGCTCAGGAAGCCTCATTGGGAAACCTGCGCATCTTATCACTGGAACAGCGCCTGTTCGGCCCCGCCAGGTTTTGCGGATAGCATCCCATAAAAAAGATGGCGCGGCATGTCGATTCGGCGACGTGCCGTTCGTCGTCATCTCTGAGAAGGCCAAATTCACCATCACAGGAGACCATCATGACCATCACGATTACAGCTTTTGAACACTCGCCCGACGGCGGTATGGGGCTGGCCCGCGACACGCGCGTTCGCTGGGCGCTTGAGGAACTGGGGCTGCCCTACGAGGTGCGTCCGGTTTCGTTCGCCGCGATGAAGGAGCCCGCGCACCTGGCGCTTCATCCCTTCGGCCAGATCCCGACCTATGAGGAAGGCGACCTGGCGCTGTTCGAGTCCGGCGCCATCATCTTCCATATCGCCACGCATCATGCGGGTTTGCTGCCGGACGAGGCCAATGCGCGAGCCCGCGCGGTGACGTGGATATTCGCCGCGCTCAACACCGTGGAGCCGCCGATCCTTGAACTCGTCACCGCGAGAATTCTGGAGGGCGACAAGCCCTGGAGCAAGGAGCGCATGCAGCTGATCGTCGATCGCATCTGCCAGCGCATGGACCAGCTTTCCGCGCGCCTGGCGGATGCCGAATGGCTGGACGGTACGTTCAACGCGGGCGACCTAATGATGGTGTCGGTGCTGCTCAGGCTGCGGCCATCGGGTGTCCTGAACGGATTCCCCAGCCTGGCCGCGTATGTCGCACGCGGAGAAGCGCGCCCTGCCTACCAGCGAGCGTTCGCCGCCCAGTTGGCGTTTAATCGTGCTGGTTCGGCCTGAGCTCGCTCACCGCACATCCACGCTCCCGGGTGGCGGCTTCATGAAGCCCTTGGGTATTAAGATCGCCTGCGCCTGAGGCGTCTTCAGGAATTGAACGAACCGATACGCCGAGGGAGTGTTCGCACCGTGAGCAGTCACGACAGCGGCGTGGCCAGGCACGGCGTCCTTGTAGAAGCTCTCTGGGATAAGGTAGTACTTCCCGATGCCTCTCATGGATGAAGCAAGGACGGTTTCATACGACAAGATCGCCACTTGCGCCTTGCCTGCCTGGACCATTTTTATCGCATCCTGCATGGAGCCGCTATCGGTCCTCAGCGACGCCGACTTATCGAGCAGGCCAATCCTGTCGAACACCGCCAGGGTCGGCATCAGGTACGCGCTGCTTGCATTGACGGTGGCGATCTTCTTCACGGCGGGATCGGAAAGCACGCTGAGGCCTTTTGCCACATCGAAGCGTTTATCCGCGGTCCACAGCACGAGCCGGCCGGTCGCGTACATTGTCCAGCTGTTGTAGACCATCTTCCCATCCGATAGCATCTGGGCTTGGAGGCCCATGTGGGAGGACATGTAGACGTCGATCGGCTCACCCGCCCCGATTTTTTCATACAGGCCGGCACTCGGCGCAATGACAAAGCGCAGGCGGTCGCTCTTGTCGCCGGACAGGAAAGCCGACGACAGGGCTTCGATACAATCGGCCAGTTCCGAGGGAGCGCCAACCACCAGTTCGGCGCAGTGAGCGGACGAACTCGCGACTGCCGCGGCTGCCAGCAACGCTGACAGTAAAGGAAGAAGTCTCATCTTGGTCGAATTTCGTGAATGCGGATCTGCGGCGACAGGAAAAGGCACAGCAGCGCCAGCTCGATCGCTTACAATAAATGCAATCAATCGTATCACGGCCGTCTATTCCATGACGGCGTTACCCGACAAGAGGGCTATGCTCAATCGAACTCTGAATATTTTACTTTCCTGCGCCCTCGTAATTTCGTGCAACGTAGTCCGCGCACAAGAGGCTCCTCCAAAAAAATGTGCGTATGACCACGCGCGTCTTCTCGCTTTGGACGAAAACCAATTTGACCAGGACATGTCTGGAGGATGGCGGCAGCTGTCGTCAATACCGGGGTGCGCCCGGGTTGCAGCCGACGTGCTGCACGACTATCGGGAAGCGCATCACATAGAGTCGGGTTTGCTGTTTTGGCACGAAGCCCAGGTGCGGGCCCAGGATGGACAGTATCCGGAAGCTATCGCCCTGATGAAGCGAGCGTACAAATCGCCAGAGGAAGACAAGGCCGGGTGGAATCTATACGTCGACGACTTCGCGGCGACAGCAGTCGGACAAGAGCAGCCATCTAAAAGAATTTTTCATATACAAAATGCCACGATACAGCGATCACTACTTAGCTCAATTGCTTGCGCAGAGGGACTACCTGGCCCTGGTGGATCTGCAGGGAGTTGCGTCAGGATGGGAGGGCTTTGACAAAAATCTTCCGTCCTTTGGCTGGCCTTGCCCGATTTTCGTAGTTTTTGAGTTGGTTACGTGGTTAGCTCAGGCCGATCGGTCAGGCGTGTGGACCTATTATGAGGCGACGCCAGTTGCTCGTTCAGACTGTGTCTTGACAACGCTTGACAGCCTCGGTGCCGTCGAGTTCCATCAGCAATACGCTCGGGGTAAAGAGCGTTGGCAAAACTATGAGGAAAGCGAAAAGCTAGATAAATGGATACGCGAAAACGAGCAAACTCTCATCGACTGGGCTTTTACTGTCCTGATAGACCATCCTGCTGAATTGGCTTCGGTCTGTGATTAACTTCGTCACTCCGGACGGCCGAGATCGGCCACAAGCGGACATCGAGAGAACCAAAAAACAGAAAGCGCATGAAATGGATAGGTTTGACGCAGAGCTGGGCTACAGAGCTATGATTCGGTTTCTGGAAAAATATTTCGAAACGACAGCCTCGGACGACGTTGGCGCTTTATTGAGTAGCATAAGCACCAATGTGTTCTCAGACGGTCGACCCGCAGACCCTGCAATGTGGGACGATTGGTTGGACGCCGTGCGAGAAGTGAAGTCCGCAGGCTGAACTCGGCCAAGACCGGACATACATGCTCTAGATTGGGCTATCTTCTGAAAGATTTATGCAAGAAAAATTTCGCTCGGACATAATCGCAAACTATAACAACCGCATGATTCTGGACCGCTGGGATGCTTTAGCGCTTCCAGATGGTTGGTTAGTAGCGGGCTGCTTATTTCAAACGGTG
>NZ_WWCX01000043.1:0-57671 GCF_009857655.1 Duganella vulcania | reverse complement strand
TGCGGCCGTCGCCGCTGATGGCGATGCTGACCGGGGCCGGCGCCGCGCCGCCCAGGTGGGCGGTGGCGTTGAGGGCGACCGCCGGCGTGGCGCTGAAGGTCAGCTGGCCGGCCGGCACCACCTGCAGGCTGTAGGGCAGCAGCATGGGCGAGCCGGGGAACTGGCTGGCGCAGCCGCTGTCGCGGCACAGGCGCACGCTGAGGTTGCCGGTGTAGGTGCCGGCCGCCAGCGACGGCGCGGTCTGCAGCACGGCGTGGTACTGGGTGTCGCTGTCGCGGACCAGCTGGGCGGTCGGCAGCAGCACGCCGTTGCTGTCGACGATGCTGGCGACCACGGTGCCGGCGTTGGCGAAGTCGGCCGGACGGGCCACGCTGGCGATGACGTTCAGGGTGAGCGAGGTGCCGGCGTTGACGGTGCCGCGCACGGTGGCGGGGTTGAAGCTGAGGGCGGGCGACACGGCCGGGGTGCCGGGGTCGGGCGCGGCGGCGCTGCCGCCGCCTCCGCCCCCGCCGCATCCGGTCAACAGGGCGGCAAGCAGCAACGGGAGGAGATAGACGGACCTGGGTCTCAGCATGGCGGTATCCTTGGGGTAAGCACAGCTTGATTTACACATTTTACAATTGTTGCGTAGTTGCAACTATGTGTCAAGCTCCGGTGCGCGTTTGAGGGGCGCCCCGGCCAGAATACCACCGGTGCGCGCTTATTTGCCCGCCCCGTGCGCCTCGTACGCGCGGATGCGGTCCAGCTTGGCCGAATACAGGTCGTGGTCGCCGCGCGTGGTGCTGTTGGCCAGCGCCTTGACCATGTGGGCGTCCGCCTCGTCCAGGTTGCCCAGCTGGTAATTGGCCAGCGCCAGCCAGAAGTGGAACTCGTGGTAGTCCGGCACCCGGTCGACCTCGCGCGCGAACAGGCCGCGCGCGCGGCGGTAGTCGCCGGCGCGCATGGCTTCCTGGCCCAGGTTGAAGTAATGGAAGGGCGGCTCGGGTTCCAGCTGCGCCAGGCGGGCGCGCAGCGTGGCCGCCTCGGCCAGCTTGTCGGGCAGGCGCTGGGCCTCCAGCGCCTGCGCCAGGTTGGACAGGACGATGGTGTTGGCCGGCGCCTGCGACAGTGCGTAGCGCAGCACCTGCTCGGCCTCGGCCAGGTTGCCATGGTGCTGGTAGACCACGGCCAACGTGTTGTAGGCGTTCAGGAAGCCCGGGTCCTGCTCGACCGCCTTGCGGGCCGACCAGTAGGCCTCGTCCAGCTTGACCTGCGACAGAAGTTCGGCGGCGCGGTTGTTCAGGTACATGGCGACGATGGTCTGTTCCTCCAGCGGCTTGGCGTTTTCGCGCGCCTTGGGCGGGATGGGGATGAAGTCCACCGTCAGCGAGTTCGACAGGTCGACGCTGTAGCCGTTGCCGTAGTCGAGGCGCTGGCGGCCCAGCGCCAGGTTGACGTGGTCGCTGGAGAAATACAGGTCGCCGGCGCGGCTCCAGCTGGCGTCGACCTCGACCTGCTGGAACTGCACCGCCAGGTGGAGTTCGCGCGCCAGCGCGGCCGTCATGATGGCCAGCGACAGGCAGTTGCCGGCGCGCGCGTCGAAGGTCTGGGCGGCGTCGCGGGTCATGGCCGAATCGTACTCGAGCTGCAGCCGGTCCTTGCGGTACAGGGCGTCGAACAGTTCGCGGCGGGGATCCTTGCGCGTCAGGCCGTGGCCGATCTCGCGGCTCAGGTAGTCGCGCATGGCGGGGCTGACCGCGAAGATGTGGGCGGTGTCGACCGGCACCGCCGGCGGCTGGAACAATTGATCGTGGAATACCATCGGCGCGGCCGCGTGCGGGGCCGGCGACGGACCGGCGCAGCCGCACAGCAGCGCGGCGCACAAGGCCAGGGTCCATGGTTGCATGACGAGTCTCCCTTTGCTGCGGAGCACAAGCCGGCGCCGCACCAGGCAGCGGATTCTGTGTTCCGCTTGAGGAAAGTATCCTCGGCTCCCGGGGCGATGTCAAACGGGAATTGGCGTTGGCCTCAGGCCAGCGGACGCGGCTCCACCGGCTGGCCATCGGCGTTGAAACGCAGCGCCACCAGCACCTCGGCCACGCCGATGCTGGCCAGCGCGTCGCGCAGGTCGTCGACCTCCAGTTCCAGGTCGGCGCCCAGGTCGAGCGGCTTGTCGCCGTGAGCCAGCACGGTGGCGCCCTCGCTCAGCTGCACGCGCAGCACCATCTCGTCGTCGACGTCGAACGGGGCGATGACCGCGCTCAGCCGGTCCGGCGCGCGCGCGCCGATGGCCTGGTTCAGCGCCGACAGCAGCTGCAGCGTCGCGTATTCGGACTGGCCCTGCTCGCGGGCGCCGAAGAACAGGTCCTGGTACAGGAAGTTCAGGCGCAGCGGGGCTGCTCCCCGGCCGCGGCCCAGGCAGCGCGCCACCAGCGGCGCGTGTTGCCCGGTCCATTTCTGGTAGCGCGCGGCGCGCTGGGCGAAGTAGGCGTCGGCCGCCTTCTCGCCGGCCGGCACCTTGTAGAACGGATCGTCGGCGCGCTTCATCGCGAAGCCGAGCAGGAAGCGCAGCTCGACGGCGGCGTCGTCCGGGCCGAAGCCGGTGGCCGACCAGCCGGCCGCCATGCTGCGCTCGAGCGCCGGCGCGGCCGTGATCTTTTTCTCGGTCAGCGACTGCGCCGCCTCGCGCACCATGGCGTGCAGCTGGCCGTAGGTGACGCGCTCGAACTCGTCCAGGTCGTAGGCGTGGCTGACCAGCACCACCCTGGCTTTCGGGCTTTCCAGGCCGGCGTCGGTGAAGCTGTCGAGCAGGGCGTCGTAGGCGGCGCCGTCCTGGAAGTCGTGGGCCGGGTCCAGGCCGCCCTGGCTGTGCACGAACACCGGGATGGCGAAGGCGTCGATCTCCATCTCGGGCGCGCCCTCGCGCCGCAGGATCACGCTGGCCGCGCCTTCCTCGATGGCGTTGCGCAGGTAGCGGTAGCCGTCGCGCGACTCGTCGCGGGCCAGCTCGACGGCGCCGTACAGCACCTCGTCCTTGCCCTGGTTGAGCAGCTTGCGCAGCAGGCGCTGGAAGTCCAGCCCTTTTTGCGCCAGCTCGGCGCGGGTGCTGTCGGCCACGATGTCGTGGTTGAACTCGCCGTCGGCCAGGTCCAGCGCCAGCGCGCACAGTTCGGTGGTGTGTTGTTCGTCTTTCAGTTCCGGGGAATTGGCGGATTTGCGCGGTACGGGGCGCTTATTTTTCGGCATGTTTTTCTTATCGTTCGGTGTGGAAGGCTTCGTGCAGTTCGTCCAGCAGGTCGGCGGTTTCGTCTTCGGACAGGCCCAGGTGGCGGCAGGCCTGGTCGCCGCCTTTTTCCCATTCGTAGGACAGCTGGCGGCTGTGGAAGCGGGCGATGCCTTTTTCCGCCAGCAGCGCCAGCGCCACCAGCGAGCGCACGGCGTCGTCGGTGGCCGGGTCGTCCAGCACGCGGTAGTCGTGGTGCAGCAGGATGGCCCAGGAGACGTCCGGCGACAGCCCCCAGTTGCGCGCCAGCAGGCAGCCGATGGCGGCGTGGTTGGTGCTGTAGCGGCTGTCCTCGACCGCGGTGAAGGTGTGCACCGCGTCGTCGCAGGCGTCGGCGTAGGTGGCGGCGTAGTCGGTGAAGCGGTTCATCAGCAGCGGCACGCCGATGTCGCAGAACAGGCCGAAGGTGTGGGCGATGTCCGGCGGGGCGATGCGTAGCTTGCGCGAGAAGAACACCACGGCCTGGGCGCGGCGCGCCGACACTTCCCAGAACGCGTTCAGGTCGGCTTCCTTGCCCTCGATGGCCTGGCGCGCCAGCAGCCCGGTCAGCAGGGCCGCGCACTGGTTGATGCCGAGGAAATTGATGCCCTGCTCGACCGACTTGGCCTTGCGCGCGGCGCCGAAGAACGGCGAGTTGGCCAGCTTGAGCAGGGCGCCGGACATGCCGACGTCGTTGCCGATGATGCGGGCGATGCGGCGCGGCGACGGGTCGGGCTGGGCCAGCTCGCGCTGCAGGTCGACGAGCAGGCTGGGCCGGGGCGGAATACGGATGGAGCGCATCAGCGCTTCTTCCACCGCGTTTTCTACTGGCATGGCTGGGGCTGCTGCTGTCGTCATTGTCTTCTTCAGGGGGTAAGGGCGGGCATTGCCAAGGTGATACTATAAACCAGCGCGCCGGCGCGTGCCGGGCGTGCCTCACAAGATTATCGCCGCAAGCGCGGGCGGTGCGCACGAATTTCTCCCGATTTTCTGCCGGGGCCGCCATATTTTGTCGCTAAAAACCGTGGCGGGCGCCGTTTCGATAATCATTTGTCACGCCTTTCGTGAGCGTGCGGTCCAGATTGCCCTTTACAATACCCGGATGGACAAGCATCTGGCTGGTATCGATTTCAGCGCGCCCTCGGCCGAGGTGGCGCGGCGTTTGATCGGCGTCACCGTGCTGGTGGACGGGGTGGGCGGGCGCATCGTCGAGACCGAGGCCTACGACCGCACCGAGCCGGCCGCGCACTGCTACAACGGCCCGACGCCGCGCAATTTCTCCATGTTCGGGCCGCCGGGGCGCAGCTATGTGTACCGCTCGCACGGCCTGCACTGGTGCCTGAACTTCGTGTGCCGGGAGGAGGGCCACGGCGCCGGCGTGCTGATCCGGGCGCTGGAGCCGCTGGCCGGCCTGGAGCGGATGCGCGAGCGGCGCGGGCTGGACGACCCGCGCCTGCTGTGCTCGGGGCCGGGGCGGCTGTGCCAGGCGCTGGGCGTCACGCGCGAGTTCAACAACCTGGCGCTGGACGCGCCGCCGTTCGCGCTGCTGGCGCCGGACGCCGGCGCCGCGCTCGAGGTGCTAGCCGGCCCGCGCATCGGCATCAGCAAGGCGGTGGAGCTGCCGTGGCGCTTCGGCCTGGCCGGCTCGCGCTTTCTGAGCAAGCCCATGCGCTGACGGCGCTTCCACCTTGAACACCGACACCGCCTGCGACAGCTGCACCGCCTGCTCCTGCAGGCTGGCCGCGGCGGCGGCCGCCTGCTCGACCAGCGCGGCGTTCTGCTGCGTCACGTCGTCCATCTGACCGACCGCATGGTTGACCTCGGCGATGCCCTGGGCCTGCTCGGCGCTGGCGTCGCTGATGCGGGCGATCACCTCGTTGACCTGCTGCACCGAGGCGACGATGGCCTCCATGCGCTCGCCGGCCTGCTGCACCGAGGCGCTGCCGCTGTCGATGGTGGCCACCGAGGTGGCGATCAGCGCCTTGATCTCCTTGGCGGCGGCGGCCGAGCGCTGCGCCAGCGTGCGCACCTCGGAAGCCACCACGGCGAAGCCGCGGCCCTGTTCGCCGGCGCGCGCCGCCTCCACGGCGGCGTTCAGCGCCAGGATGTTGGTCTGGAAGGAGATGCCGTCGATCACGCCGATGATGTCGACGATCTGGCGCGAGCTGGCGCGGATCGAGGCCATGGTTTGCACCGCCTGGCGCACGGCGGCGCCGCCGTGCTGGGCCAGGTCGGCGGCGCCGGCCGCCAGCTCGCAGGCCTGGCGCGCGCCGGCCGCGTTGTTCTGCACCGCCTTGGTCAGGCTGGCCATGGCGCTGGCGGTCTCCTCCAGCGAGCTGGCCTGCATCTCGGTGCGGGTCGACAGGTCCAGGTTGCCGCTGGCGATTTCATGCGAGGCGCAGTCGATCGCCTTGACCGAGGCCAGGATGGCGCTCAGCGTCTGGGTCAGGTTGTGCATGGTGTGGTCCAGCATGCGGGCGGTGTCGGCGATCTCGTCGCGGCCGTGGTTGCCCTGGCCGGCCGACAGCCGTCCGGCCGCCAGCGCCACCACCACGTCGGCGATGGCGCGGATGTCGCGCAGCATGGCGCCGCGCACCGCCATCGTCACGCCCAGCGACAGCGCGATCGACAGCAGCACCATCAGCGCCATGCTGTTGCCCAGCGAATGGAACTCGGCCCGCGCGCGCGCGTAGGCCTCTTCGCTGAGGTCTTTCTCCAGCGCCGACAACTGCGCCAGCTGCTCGTTGAACAGCAGGAATTGCTTCTCGCCGATGCCCATGGCGTTGGTGGCGATGCTCTGGTCGATGCTGGCCATCTCCATGGTGTCCTGCACCGCCTTGCGGTAGGCCGCCAGCGTCTGCAGCAGCTGTCCGGCGATCTTGTGCTCGGCGGCGTCTTCGCCGGCCGTGGTCTGCGCCGCCAGCTGGCGCAACTGGCCCTCGATGACGACGTGGCCGGCCTTGAGCTGGCGCGACAATGCGTCCAGCCGGGCCTGCGAGAAGCTGCCGTTGACCCAGGCCAGCAACTGGTAGATGTGGGCGTGGGCGTAGCGCGTCTCGCCGGTGATGTCGGCGGCCAGGCGCAGGCGCGCCGCGCGCACCTGCACCAGGTTTTCCAGCGAGGCGTTCTGGCGCACCATGCCGTAGTAGGCGGCGGCGGCCGTGACGACCAGCAGCAGCAGCACCAGGCCGGGCGCCAGCAACAGTTTGGGACCGATACGCAGTTTGTTCAGCATGGTGCTCTCCCGCCGCTATTTTTTGTAAATGCCCGCTTCCAGCACCACGTCGCCGACCCGCAGCACGTAGGTGGTCTTGGGTTCGATCTTGCCGCTGCCGGGGTTCTTGTACTGGTAGTCGACCCAGCCGTGGCCTTTTTTGGCCGCCACGTCGATGATCTCGCGCCGGTACTTCTTGCCGCTGGCGTCGGGCACGTCGGTCAGGTCCTTGCCGACGATGGAGGGGTTGAACGGGTGCGCCAGCACCACGCCGGTGGCCAGGTCGCGCAGGTCGACGTACAGCGAACCCTGCACGAACTCGGCGTCCTTGGCCGCCACCTTCTTCATCAGCTCTTCCTTGCCGTGGGCCTTGAGGTAGGCGGCGCTCTTTTCCACCAGGGCGACGGCGTCCTTCTCGGTGGGCTCGGCGGCGACGGCGGTGGTGTGCAACAGCGTGGCGGCGACAGCGGCCAGCAGGGCGGTCAGTCTCATGGCGGTTCCTTGTTTGGGGAGGAGGAGGGGCTTGCTCCCACGAACTGTACGCCGCTGCCGCCGCCGGGAATTGCGCTGCCGCAAGTTCTGGCCGTGTGGCAATTTTGCACGCGCTCTGCGTCAAGGGAAAATGTATTTCCGTGTGTCAGTTGATTTTCGGCAATCGCGTTTTTGGCGGGCGGCCTAGCATGCAGTTTCCGTCCTCCCCTTTTATTGCGATAGGAACCAGCGATGACCTCTACTCCGACAGCTTCCTGGAACAGCGCCGGCGCCCAGGCGCCCAAGTTCAAGCCCTTCATCCGCCAGACCATCTCCCATTCCCGCCAGTGGGAGTGGCTCACGCCCGACCTGCAGGAGGCGGTGCAGGTGGTGTCGCACGTGCTGCCGTTCCGCACCAACGAATACGTGATGGACCACCTGATCGACTGGAGCAACATCCCCGACGATCCGATCTTCCGCCTGACCTTCCCGCACCGCGACATGCTGGCGCCGGACGACTACGCCCAGCTGCGCGAACTGGTGCTGGGCCGCGCCAACCAGCAGGCGCTGACCGAGCTGGTGCGGCGCATCCGCCTGCGCATGAATCCCCATCCGGCCGGGCAGATGACGCACAACGTGCCGCGCGTGAACGACGCGCCGCTCAAGGGCCTGCAGCACAAGTACAAGGAGACGGTGCTGTTCTTCCCCAGCGCCGGCCAGACCTGCCACGCCTACTGCACCTTCTGCTTCCGCTGGCCGCAGTTCGTCGGCATGGACGACATGAAGTTCGACGCCAAGGAGTCGCACCAGCTGGCCGACTACCTGCGCCTGCATCCCGAGGTGACGGACGTGCTGATCACCGGCGGCGATCCGCTGATCATGAACACCCGCTCGCTGGAAGCCTACATCGAGCCGCTGCTGGCGCCGGACCTGGCCCACATCCAGAACATCCGCATCGGCACCAAGTCGGTGGCGTACTGGCCGCAGCGCTTCGTCACCGACCGCGACGCCGACGACTTGCTGCGCCTGTTCGAGCGGGTGGTCGACAGCGGCAAGAACATGGCCATCATGGGCCACTACAACCACGCGGTGGAGCTGCGCCCGGAGATCGCGCAGCAGGCGGTCAAGCGCATCGTCGGCACCGGCGCCACCTTGCGCATGCAGGGGCCGCTGATCCGCCACATCAACGAGGACCCGCACAGCTGGGCCGAACTGTGGCAGACCGGCGTGCGGCTGGGCGCCATCCCGTACTACATGTTCGTCGAGCGCGACACCGGGCCGCGCGAGTACTTCCAGCTGCCGCTGGCGCGCGCGCACGAGATCTTCCAGCAGGCCTACCAGATGGTGTCCGGCCTGTCGCGCACCGTGCGCGGGCCGTCGATGAGCGCCTTCCCCGGCAAGGTGGTGATCGACGGGATCGTCACCATCGGCGGCGAGAAGGTGTTCGCGCTGCAGTTCCTGCAGGCCCGCAATCCCGACTGGGTGCGCAAGCCGTTCTACGCCAGGTTCGATCCCAACGCGACCTGGATGGACGAACTGAAACCGGCCTTCGGCAAGGACAAGTTCTTCTTCGAGGAGGAGGGCGGCAGCCGCAGCGAGTACGGCGCCGAGCCGCCGGGCCAGCGCAAGGTGATCCCGCTGATCGCGGCGCGCCAGGACGACGGCCAGCGCGGCGGCGCGGCGGCCGGCTGCGGCGCCCACAATTCGGCGTAGGTGGCGCCATGTCCGGCCGCGCGGTGTTTGTGCTGGTGTTCCTGCCGTTCGCGCTGGGCCACTATCTATCAAGTTTGATCCGTACCGTGAACGCGACGCTGGCGCCGCAGCTGATGGCGGCGCTGGCGCTGACCCCCGGCCAGCTTGGCCTGCTGACCAGCGCCTTCTTCCTGGCGTTCGCGCTGGCGCAGCTGCCGGTCGGCATGGCGCTCGACCGCTGGGGCCCGGCGCGGGTGCAGCCGCCGATGCTGCTGCTGGCGGCGTTGGGCGCGCTGGCTTTTTCGGGCGGCCGCGATTTCGCCGAGCTGCTGGTGGCGCGCGCGCTGATCGGGCTGGGACTGGGCGGCTGCTTCATGTCGGCGGTGAAGGCGGTATCGACCTGGGTCGCGCCGGCGCGGCTGCCGTCTGTGCAGGGCTACCTGATCGCGGCCGGTGGACTGGGCGCGGCGTCGGCCACGCTGCCGGTGCGGCTGGCGCTGCACTACACCGACTGGCGCGGCCTGTTCGTCGGACTGGCGGCGGCGGCGGCCTGCCTGGCGCTGCTGATACGGCTGGTGGCGCCCTCCGCGCCGCCGTCGTCATCGTCATCCTCGTCGTCGGCGGCGCGGCCGGCCAGCGTGTCGGTGCTGCGCGAGGTGTTCAGGCATCCGGCCTTCCGCGAGGTGGCGCAGCTGGTCATGGTGCCGCACATGGTGTTCTTCGGCATACAGGGCCTGTGGATCAGCCGCTGGCTGAGCGACGTCGCCGGCTTTTCCGAGGCGGCGGTGACCTACCTGCTGTACCTGGGCATGGCGGCGGTGATCTTCGGCGCCATCGCGGTCGGCATGATCACCGAGTGGGCCGGGCGGCGCGGCGTGGCGCCGGTCAGCGTGGCGGCGGCCGGCGTGGCGCTGTTCATCGCGGTGCAGCTGGGCTTTGTGCTGAACTGGGCGCCCAGCTTCCAGCTGCTGTCGGTGGTGTTCACGCTGGTGGGCACGGTGACCGGCATCGAATACGCGATCGTCGCGCAAAGCCTGCCGCCGTCGCTGACGGGGCGCGGCGCCACTTGCCTGAACCTGTTGATCTTCCTGGGCGCGTTCGCGATGCAGGCCGGCTTCGGGCTGGTGCTGGGCTGCTGGCGGCCCGACGCCTTGCAGCACTATCCGGCGCAGGCCTACCAGGTGGCGTTCGGGGTGCTGGTGCTGCTGCAGTTGCGGGGGCTGTTCCTGTTCGCGCGGCGGCGCTGGGGTACGGCGCCGCAATCCGGTAGAATCGACTATCCGTCCGGGAATCCGGCAACCAGCCCTCCGATCACACGATGACTTCTCCGTCCACCCCCTTTGCTTCCCTGCCGGCCGTGTGGCGGGACTGGATCATGGAAAACCTGGCGCGCGCCTGCAATCCGCTGGACATGGCCAACAGCATGGCCGCCTCCGGCCAGCACAGCATGGCGGTGGCGCGCGCCGCCATCGACGAGGCGCTGGCGCTGCGCGCCGCGGAAGGGCAGGCGCCGCCGGCCAGCGTGTTCGTGGCGCCGCAGCAGATGCCCTACATCGACCTGGAACGCAACCTGATCGCGGTGCAGGACCGCATGGTGGAAGTGCTGTTCGTGCTGAAGCAGCCGCAGATCATCCTGCTGGGGAATGTGCTCAGCGACGAGGAGTGCGACGCCATCGTCGCCCATTGCGGCACGCGCTACACCCGCTCCACCGTCACCGGCGAGGCCGACGGCGCCAGCGTGGTGCACGAGGGCCGCACCAGCGAGATGGCCTTCATCCAGCGCGGCGAGGCCGAGGTGGCCGAGCGCATCGAGCAGCGGCTGGCGGAGCTGGCGCACTGGCCGGCCGAATGCGGCGAGCCGTTCCAGCTGCAGAAGTATGGCGTGACGCAGGAGTACCGCCCCCACTACGACTGGCTGGACCCGGACAGCAGCGGCCATCGCAGCCACCTGGCGCGCGGCGGCCAGCGGCTGGCCACCTTCATCCTCTACCTGAGCGACGTGGAGCAGGGCGGCGGCACGGTGTTCCCCGGCCTGGGGCTGGAGGTGTATCCGAAGAAGGGCAGCGCGCTGTGGTTCCTCAACACCGACGTCAATCATCAACCGGACAAGCAGACCTTGCACGGCGGCGCGCCGGTGGTCAGCGGCACCAAGATCATCGCCAACAAATGGCTCAGGCAAGGGCGCTACGGTTAGAATGGCGGGCTTGGACCCACCGCTTTTAACCTAGGAACCCCATGAGACTCGTTCGTTACGGCCGTCCCGGCAAAGAGAAACCAGGCCTGATCGATGACGAAGGCAAGCTGCGCGACCTGTCCGGCGTGATCGCCGACATCGACGCGGCGCAGCTGGCGCCCAAGGCGCTGCGCAAGCTGGAGAAGATCCCGCACGCCTCGCTGCCGCTGGTGCGCGGCAATCCGCGCTACGGCGTGCCGATCGCGCGCGTCGGCAAATTCATCGGCATCGGCCTCAATTACTCGGACCACGCGGCCGAATCGGGCATGCCGATCCCGAAGGAACCCATCGTCTTCATGAAGGCGATTTCCTGCCTGTCCGGCCCGGACGATCCCATCATGCTGCCACAAGGCTCGAAGAAGACCGACTGGGAAGTGGAGCTGGGCGTGGTGATCGGCACGCGCGCGCAGTACGTCAGCGAGGAGGACGCGCTCAAATACGTGGCCGGCTATTGCGTGGTCAACGACGTGTCGGAGCGCTCGTTCCAGCTGGAGCGCGGCCCGCAGTGGGACAAGGGCAAGGGCTGCGACACCTTCGGCCCGGTCGGCCCGTGGCTGGTGACGCCGGAGGACATCTACGACGTGCAGAAGCTGGACCTGTACTTGGAGCTGAACGGCAAGCGCATGCAGACCGGCTGCACCGACACCATGATCTTCTCGGTGGCGCAGATCGTCAGCTATCTGTCGAAGTTCATGACCTTGGAGCCCGGCGACGTGATCGCCACCGGCACGCCGCCGGGCGTGGGCCAGGGCCGCAAGCCGCAGCGCTTCCTCAAGAAAGGCGATGTCCTGCGGCTGGGCATCGCCGGATTGGGCGAGCAGCAGCAGGACGTTGTCGCCTGGACCGCGCCGAAGTAATTACGTCGCGCTGGTCAGCGCGCGGGTCAGCGCGTCGGCCAGCCGGCTGGTGATCTCCGCCAGTTCGGCCTCGGTGGCGATGAACGGCGGCGCCAGCAGGATATGGTCGCCGTTGCGGCCATCGATGGTGCCCCCCATCGGATAGACCATCAGGCCGCGCGACATGGCCTGCTCCTTCACCGCCGCGTGCAGCTGGCAGGCCGGATCGAAGGGCCGCTTGCTGTCGCGGTCGCGCACCAGCTCCAGCGCCAGCAGCATGCCGCGCCCGCGGATATCGCCCACGTGCGGATGGCTGCCGAAAGCGTCGCGCAGCATGCGGCGGAAGGCCGCGCCGCGCACCGTGACGGCGCCCAGCAGGCAATCCCTCTGTATCACCTTCTGCACCGCCAGCGCGGCCGCGGCGGCCACCGGATGGCCCATGTAGGTATGGCCGTGCAGGAAAGCGCCGCTGCCGTCGCGCAGCTGGCGCACGATGTGCTCGCGCGCCAGCACCGCTCCGATCGGCTGGTAGCCGGCGCCCAGGCCTTTGCCCAGCACCACCAGGTCCGGCACCACGCCATCCTGTTCGAACGCGTACAGCGTGCCGGTGCGGCCCATGCCGCACATGACTTCATCGAGGATCAGCAAAATGCCGTACTGGTCGCACAGCTTGCGCACGCCACGGAAGTAGCCGGGCGTGGGCGGCACCGCGCCGCCGGTGGCGCCGACCACGGTCTCGGCGACGAAGCCGATGATGTTCTGCGGGCCTTGTTCCAGAATGGTCGCCTCCAGTTCGGCCAGCAGGGCGGCGGTGTAGTCCTCGGTGCTCTGGCCGTCGGCGCGGCCACGGTACTCGTTGCAGGCCGAGACGCGCGGCACCTCCATCAGCAGCGGTTCGAACGGGCGGCGGCGCCACTCGTTGCCACCGATGGCCAGCGCGCCCAGCGTGTTGCCGTGGTAGCTCTGGCGGCGGCCGATGAACACACTGCGATCGGGCTGGCCGGCTTCGAGCCAGTACTGGCGCGCCAGCTTGAGCGCGGTCTCCATCGCCTCCGAGCCGCCCGAGACCAGGTAGACGTGATCGAGGTCGCCGGGAGCATCGTTGGCCAAGCGGGTGGCCAGTTCCTCGGCGGCGTCGCAGGTGAAGAAGGCCGTATGGGCGTAAGCGTTGCGGTCGATCTGCGCATGCATGGCGGCCAGCACGTCGGGATGGGCATGGCCCAGCGAGGAGACGGCGGCACCGCCGCTGGCATCGAGATAGCTGCGGCCCTGGCTGTCGCGCACAGTCAGGCCGGCGGCACTGACGGCCAGCGGCGGGATGCGGCGCAGGTTGCGGTGGATGATGTGGCTCATGGCGTCCTTTCAATCGGGGTGACGAAGAGCAGACGATAGCCGTGATCGGCTTGTGTTCTGTTGATCTATGCCGCACCATGAGCGAATATTGTTTAAGGATGCGTGCCATGGATGATCGTTTGGGAGCTATACCGTTTGCCGACATGACTGCCGCCCAGCAGGTGGCGGCGCAGGCCGTGATCGACGGGCCGCGCGGAGCCTTGTACGGGCCCTTCGTGCCCTTGATCCGCAGCCCGGAGCTGATGGCGGCGGCGCAGCGCATGGGCGAGTACCTGCGCTACCGCAGCGCGATCGGCACGCGGCTGACGGAGCTGGCGATCCTGGTGACGGCGCGGCAGTGGAGCCAGCAGGTGGAGTGGGCGATCCACGAGCCGATCGCGCGCCAGTACGGCATCGCGGACGAGGTGGTGGCGGCGGTGGCGGCACGGCGGCGGCCGGAGGGCATGGCGGCCGACGAGGCGCTGGTGCACGACTTCTGCATCCAGCTGCACCAGCGGCAGCGTGTCGACGACGAGACCTACGCGGCGGCGCTGGCGGCCTTCGGCGAGCACGGGGTGGTGGACCTGATGGGCATCAACGGCTACTACACCTTCCTGGCGATGGTGATGAACGCGGCGCAGACGGCGGTGCCGGCGTCCGCCGCCACGCCGCTGCCGGATTGACGATCAAGAGAGACGGATGAATCAACTGAGAGATTATTTTTTGCGCCTGCAAGCGGCGCTGCCCGCCGACGGGCCGGGCTTCAGCGCGCTGGTGGTGCGCGATGGCGAGGTGGCCTTCGAGCTGCATCATGGCCTGGCGTCGCTGGAGCTGGAGGTGCCGTTGTCGGCGCGGTCGGCGTATTACCTGGCGTCGGAATCCAAGCAGTTCACGGCGGCTGCCGTGCTGGCGCTGGTGCGCGCCGGGAAGATCGGGCTGGACGACGATGTGTGTGCGCTGTTGCCGGAGCTGGCCGGCTTCGAGCAGCCGTTCGCCTTGCGCAGCCTGCTCAATCACAGCAGCGGCATCCCGGACTACTTCCAGTTCCTGCGCTGCCAGCCGGGCAGGCATGAGGCGGACTATTTCAACAACGCGGACATCCTGCGCGTCATCGCGCACATGGACACGGTCGATGGCGGCGCCGGGCACCGCTACAGCAACAGCAACTACATCCTGCTGGCGGCGCTGGTCGAGCGCCTGAGCGGCATGCCGGCCGCGCGCTATCTGCGCGAGACGCTGCTGCTGCCGCTCGGGATCACGCGCATGGGCTTCGACGACGACCGCCAGAACGTGCTGCCGCATCGCGTGTGCAGCTACGAGATCGATCCGCAGCGGCCGGGCGGCTACCGCCAGCATCTGGGCAATGCCAACACGGTAGGCGACGGCGGCATGTACGCCAGCACGCAGGAGCTGGTGCTGTGGGAACGCGCGTGGCACCGGCAGTGGGCCGATCCGGACAGCCTGCTGCACGCGTTGCTGCAGCCGTCCCCGCTGGCCGACGGCACGGTGCCTGATTACCGCTTCGGGCTGGAGTGGGTGCGGCGCCAGGAACACGACGTGGTGTTCCACGGCGGCTGCCTGTGGGGCTTCAATACGATGGTCCTGCGCTTGCCGCAATTGCGCATGTCGGTGATCCAGCTGGCCAATTCCGACCGCGCACAGCCGGAACTGGAGCCGCTGGTGGCGGCTGCGCTGGCTTAGGCCAAGACCTTTTTCAGCCAGGCGCTGATGTGGTCCACTTCTTCCTGGCACAGCGAGTGCTGCATCGCGTAGTCGTGCCATTCCACCTGGTAGCCGAGCTGCTTGAGCAGGTCGCGCGACTGTTCGGCGCGGGCCACCGGGATCACCGGGTCCATGCGGCCGTGCACCATGAAGATCGGCGTGGCCAGGCTCGCTTGCGTGTGCTCGGCGGCGGCCTTGGCGGCGATCGGCACGTAGCCCGATAAACACATCAGGCCAGCCAGCTTTTCCTGCAGGCGCATGCCGGTCTGCAGCGTCATCGCGCAGCCCTGCGAGAAGCCGGCCAGGATGATGCGCTCGGCCGGAATGCCGCGCGCCTTCTCGCGCTCGATCAGCGCCTCGACCTTGGCTTGCGACGCGCGCAGGCCGGCCTCGTCTTCCTGGCGGCCCAGGTCGCTGGCGACGATGTCGTACCAGGCCCGCATCACATAGCCGTTGTTGATGGTCACCGGCATGGTGTCGGCGTTGGGGAAGATGAAGCGGATGGCCGGCAGGCCGCGCAGGTCCAGTTCGTGCAGCATGGGCACGAAGTCGTTGGCGTCGGCGCCCAGGCCGTGCATCCAGATGATGGCCACGCTCGGGTTGGCGCCGGTTTCTTTTTCAATGGTTTGCAGCAGGGTGCTCATGGGCGTCCTCAGGGTTGGGGGCGTAGCGCGGATTTGGGGCGGAAAGCCTTGCACACGGCCGGATCGGTTTCCATGTAGGGGCCGCCGATCAGGTCGACGCAGTAGGGCACGGCGGCGAAGATGCCACCCACCAGCGTGGCGCCGGCCGCGTCCTTCAGGCCGCCCAGCGTTTCGGCGATGGCCTTGGGCTGGCCCGGCAGGTTCAGCACCAGCGCGGCGTGGTCGGCGGTCTCGCGGATCACGGCGGTCTGGCGCGACAGGATGGCGGTCGGCACGAAATGCAGGCTGATCTGGCGCATCTGCTCGCCGAAGCCGGGCATCTCCTTGGTGCCGATAGCCAGCGTGGCCTCGGGCGTGACGTCGCGCCGCGCCGGGCCGGTGCCGCCGGTGGTCAGCACCAGGTGGCAGCGGGCCACGTCGACCAGCTCGGTCAGCGTGGCTTCGATCTGCGCGCGCTCGTCGGCGATCAGGCGGGTTTCAACACGGTAGGGAGTGGTGAGCGCGCGCGCCAGCCAGTCTTGCAGCGCGGGCAGGCCGAGGTCCTGGTAGACGCCGCCGCTGGCGCGGTCGGACACCGATACCAGGCCGATGACCAGGGTGTCGGAGTTACTCGTCATCGGACTCGCTGTCTTGCTCATCGTCGGCGGAGGCGGCGGCAGGCTTGTTCTTGCCCGCTTCGATCTGCTTAAGGATCTGGAAGATCTCGCGGTAGGCCTTCGGCGGCTTGTTCTCGGCCTGTTCCTTGCGGGCGTTGCGGATCAGGGTGCGCAGGTGCTGCACGTCCAGTTCCGGATTTTCCGCCAGCAGCGTGGTGAGCGCCTTGTCGTCGGTGAGCAGCTTGTCGCGGCGGCGCTCCAGCGCGTGCATGGCGGCGGTCTCGGACTTGGAGGCGCCTTTCCACGAATCGATGGCTTGCTGGATCACGGCCACTTCGGTCTCGTCCAGGGTGCGCATCTTCTTGCCGACGAATTGCAGCGCGCGGCGCCGGCCTTCGTGGTTGGTGATCTGCTGGCACTCGAGGATGGCGTCGCGCACGTCCTCGGGCATCGGCACGCGCTTGACGCGGTCGCGGGGCGCTTCGACCAGGGTCTCGCCCATTTTCTGCAGGGCGTCGGACTGGCGCTTGAGTTCGGATTTGGAAGGACGTTCGTACTCTTGCTCGAATTCGGTGGAGCTGAAGCCCACGCCGCCGCTGCCGCGATTGGGATTTACCATAATATTAACTTTCTGTCAGGCGCGTGGCCGCACCTGTAAACTGTAAACGACTGCTATGATACCTGTTTTAGCGCCCACCCGAAGATTACAGCCCATGAGCGATACCCATTTCACCCACACCCAGGACCAGTTGAAGCAGCTCGCACGCGACGTGCTGGCGTTTGCCAAGGCGCAAGGCGGCACCGATTGCGCCGTCGAAATCAGCGAGGGCAGCGGCCTGTCGGTGTCGGTACGCAAGAGCAAGATCGAGACCATCGAGCAAAACAAGGACAAGGGCATGGGGGTGACGGTGTTCATCGGCCAGCGCCGCGGCAACGCCAGCACCTCGGACTTTTCCCCCGCCGCGCTGAAGGCGACGGTGGAGGCGGCCTACAACATCGCCCGCTTCACCTCGGACGACGATTGCGCCGGCCTGGCCGACGCCGACCAGCTGGAAATGGCGCCGCGCGACCTCAAGCTGTTTTATCCGTGGGACATCAGCACCGCCGACGCGGTGGCGCTGGCCCAGCGCGCCGAGGCGGCCGGTTTCGCGGTCGATCCGCGCGTGACCAATTCCGAGGGCGCCGGCGTGCACGTGCAGCAGTCGCACTTCGTGGCGGCCAACTCGCGCGGCTTCATCGGCGGCTATCCATATTCGCGCCACACGCTGTCGGTGGCCATGATCGCCGGCAAGGGCGCGAAGATGCAGCGCGACGACTGGTACACCTCGGTGCGCGACGCCAAGCAGATGTCCGCGCCGGAAGCGATCGGGCGTTACGCGGCCGAGCGCGCGCTGGCGCGCCTGAACGCGCGCACCATCGACACCCGCACCTGCCCGGTGCTGTTCGAGGCGCCGCTGGCGGCGGGCCTGCTGGGCGCCTTCGTGCAGGCGACCTCGGGCGGTTCGCTGTACCGCAAGTCCAGCTTCCTGTTGGACTCGCTGGGCAAGCAGGTACTGCCCAAGCATATCCAGATCAAGGAAGATCCGCATGTGATCGGCGGCGTCGGCTCGGCGCCGTTCGACGAGGAGGGCGTGCGCACCGTCAAGCGCGACGTGGTCAAGGATGGCGTGGTGCAGGGTTATTTCCTGTCGACCTATTCGGCGCGCAAGCTGGGCATGAAGACCACCGGCAACGCCGGCGGTTCGCACAACCTGTCGCTGACCTCGTCGCTGACCAAGAAGGGCGACGACTTCGCCGCCATGCTGCGCAAGATGGGCACCGGCCTCTTGGTGACCGAGCTGATGGGCCAGGGCACCAACTACGTGACCGGCGACTACTCGCGCGGCGCATCGGGCTACTGGGTGGAGAACGGCGTGATCCAGTATCCGGTGGAGGAGATCACCATCGCCGGCAACATGAAGGACATGCTGGCGCAGATCGTCGCGGTGGGCGCCGATGTGCTGGTGCGCGGCACCAAGCAGACCGGCTCCATCCTGATCGAGAACATGGTGGTGGCGGGCGGCTGAGTCTACTCAGCGCTTGCACAAGGTGCTTGACGGCAGGCCGCAGGTGATCAGGCGGCCGACGCCGGGGTTGGTCAGGTAGTTCAGGTGGGCGTAGTCCGGGCGCTCCAGCAGGCCGAAATAGGTCGGCGCGTTGGAGGCCAGGATGTTGTAGACCACCACCCCTTCGCCGGCGTATCGATCCGCCGGCAAGGTGTACGACAGTAAATCATTGGGATCGGTGAAGGCCACCAGCGTCAGCCGCCGGTCCGCCACCGCGCGCCTGGCGGGCAGGCGCTTTTGCAGCAGCCGTTGCAGGCTGTCCGGGCCGGCCGCGGCCAGCGGCGCGGCGCCGATCTGCTGGTCCGCCAGCGACAGCAGCGGAATCTGGTTGGCCGCCATCACCAGCAGGCGCAGGCGGTTCACGGCGCGCTGCGCCACCAGCGCCGCCGGCGAGCCGGGCGCTTCCTCCGACATGCGCAGCAAGGTATCGAACAGGATCTTGCTGCCCATGCTATGCGAAATCACCACCAGCGGCACCTCGGACGAGGTCTCGCTTGTCCCCATCACTTGCAGGATCGCATCGCGCATGCGGCGCTGGATGTCGTCGCGCGCCACGCCCTGGTAGACCAGCGCGTCGGGCAGGCAGTCGTCGATCAGGCCGTCCTTGAAGCGGGCGTTGAGCCGCGCGCGTGCCGGCGTGAACGGCGGCGCGCCTTCGCAGATGGAGGACTTGCCGGTCTGGTCGTAGCACAGCTGGCGCTTGAGGGGCGTGGTCAGCGGCGACCAGATCAGCGCGTCGAAGCGCAGCTTGCCGGCCGACGTGGCCACGTTGGACGAGACGATCTGGATCTGCGGTCCGCCCGTGCCCGCCGCGCGTGCGGAGGTGGGGGTGGTGGCGGCCGTGATCGGCTGCATCAGTTGCGATACGACCACGCCGGCCCAGCTGGTGTCGTGGGTGCAGATGCCGTGCACCAGCAGCACATCGGCGGACTTGCCGCCGGCGCGGGCGGCCAGGTCGATCAGGCCGGGGAAGCTGGTGTTGGCGTCGAGCGGCTGCGGCGGACGGTAGGGCGTGGAGCAGGCGCACAGCGTCAGCACAATCAGCAACAGTGCGCGGCGTGTTTGAGTCAGGGTATTCATGCTGAACCTCCAGTGGCGGCGCGCGAATGCGCCGATGAGGTCCAGTGTATTTTTCCCTGCGGCGGCGACCTTGTCGC
The DNA here is from genome assembly GCF_009857655.1 of Duganella vulcania. Classification (NCBI taxonomy): domain Bacteria; kingdom Pseudomonadati; phylum Pseudomonadota; class Betaproteobacteria; order Burkholderiales; family Oxalobacteraceae; genus Duganella; species Duganella vulcania. The sequence goes on along the minus strand of NZ_WWCX01000043.1, from coordinate 38,428 downwards.
GCCGCAGGGAAGGGCTCAGCCAAGGCTTATTGCTGTGCCACCAGCGATTGCAGCACTGGCTGCAGGATGGATTTGCCCAGTTCGGCGCTGCGGGCGCCGTTCCAGCCGGTCTCCGGATCCGGATCGTTGGCGTTGTCCTTGAACGGCATCTCCAAGGTCAGCGACAGGCAGCCGAAGGCGTGGGTGATGTGCGGCGAACCCATCGTCAACGTCTCGTCGGTGTACGGGGTTTCGCCGTAGCCGTGCTCGTCCTGGAAGTCCGGGCTGGCGATCAGGAAATTGTCGATGAAGTATTGCTGCGCTTCGGCCTGGTCCGGCGTGAAGTTCGGCAGCGATTCGCTGCCTGCCACGAACACGTAAGGCAGGCCTTCGTCGCCGTGGATGTCCAGGCACAGGTCGCAACCCACTTCCAGCATCTTGTTCTTGACCAGGAACACTTCGGGGCTGCGTTCCATGGTCGGGTTCAGCCACTCGCGGTTCAGGTTGGCGCCGGCCGCGTTGGTGCGCAGGTTGCCGCGCACCGAGCCGTCCGGATTCATGTTCGGCACCACGTAGAACACCGCTTCCTTCAGGCACTGGCGGCCGAAGGGATTGGCCGGGTCCAGCAGCGCCTCGACCATGCCTTCGACAAACCACTCGGCCATCGTCTCGCCCGGATGCTGGCGCGCGATGACCCAGACTTTTTGATCCGCTTCCGGATCGCCGATGACCAGCATGTTCAGGTCGCGGCCGTCGACGGTGCTGCCCAGGTCGACCAGCTTGACCAGCGGCGACAGTTGCGCATTGTCCAGCAGCGACAGGTGGCGTTCCCACGAGTACGGCTCGAAGTAGGCGTAGTAGACGCTGTCGTATTCCGGCGTGTGGTTGATGGTCATGACCTTGCCGTCATAGGTGGTCGGCACGCGGAACCAGTTGTCGCGGTCGTAGCTGGCGACGGCCTGGTAATCCTTCCAGCCGTCCGGATAGGCGGCGCTGCCGGCGTTCAGGAAGCGCAGCGACAGCGGCGTGGCCTGCGCGCCTTGCACGCGGAAATAAAACCATTGGGTGATGTCCGCGTGGGAGTCCTTGCGGATGTTCAGGTCGATGGCGGCCGGATCGTCGGCACGCAGGACCTCGATGGCGCCGGCGTCGAATTGCTGGCTGATTTTGATAGACATGGCTGAATCCCGGTAAATTCTATGTAAGAAGTTTGTTTGCGCTTGTGGCGCAGTGGCGACATGATACAGGGTCTGGAGCCCGGCGCTAAGCCAGCCCGCCGAAGCGGTCGAAGAAGGCGGGCTCGGCGGCGGGGGCGCTGGCGTCCTCGCGGCGCAGCGTGGTGTCGATGTGCTGCTCGGCCGCCGCGAACACGGCCAGGTAGATCGCGCGCGTGAGCTCGTAGGCCAGCGCGCCCGGCCACGGCGTCGGCAGCAGCTCGACCGGCAACTGCGGATCGTGCAGCTGCACCCGGCGGTAGGCGTGGATCAGCAAGGTGCGGATCACGTAGGCCTGCTGCGGCGCCAATCCGCCGTCCGCCGCGGCCGCCTGCACCGCCGCCAGCAGCGGCCCGAACTGCGAGATGAAGTGCTGGTAGCCCTGCGCCACGCCGCTCAGATCCCAGCCCGCCGCCACCAGCTCGCTCAACGGCCGGCCGCTGACCTGGCGCATGGCCTTGCCCTGCACCGCGTACAGCTTGCCGTCCACCCCCAGCCGCTTGAGCAGCTCGTCGAGCGCCGGGCCGTCGGCCGCCGGATGGCCCATGATGCCGGGCGCGATCACGCTATAACCTTCCCACAGCAACTCCTTGCGCACCGCGCTGCGTTCGGCTGCGTCCAGCGCGCCGTCGCCGTTGAGGATCAAGGTCCAGCTGCCGTCCCAGTGCACATTCAGCGGCGCGTAGATGCGGCGGTAGGCGTGCACGAAGCGCGCCATCGCCGGCGCCGTGATCGCGTACGAACTGCGGCGCCCGTCCCGCTGCGCGCCCAGCCAACCCTCCTGCGCCAGCCGGAACACCGCCGTGCGCAGCAGCCGGTCGTTGACGCCGAACGGCGCCAGCAGCTCGATCAGGCTGCCCAGCCACACCATGCCCCCGTGCGGCACGATGGCGTCGCCGAAAATGGTCACCACCAGCGATTTCGAGCGGGGCGGGTCGCTGGCCAAAAATCCGGCTATCCAGTCGTTGCAATTCATGGGCGAACATCTCTTTCTATACACACAGACAAGAGTTTACTTTGCCTGACCATCGGCGCAGCATTTATTTCACGTCCCTTGTCGATGGGATACTGATTTACGATTTGAGTCAAAAAAAACGTAGTCAAAGAAAAATATGTATCGTATTATTGATCATCAGCGATGAGGAGACAGCGATGTATGCACAAATGGTGGAGACGGGCCTGAGCACGGTCCGCACGGCGGACGACATGGCCGCCGACGAGCGCGCCTTCCAGGCCCGCATCGATGAAGGCGTCAAGATCGAGGCCAAGGACTGGATGCCGGACGCCTACCGCAAGACCCTGATCCGGCAGATTTCCCAGCACGCGCACTCGGAAATCGTCGGCCAGCTGCCCGAGGGTAACTGGGTGACGCGCGCGCCTACGCTGAAACGCAAGTCCATCCTGCTGGCCAAGATCCAGGACGAGGCCGGCCACGGCCTGTACCTGTACAGCGCCGCCGAGACGTTGGGCGTGTCGCGCGACGAGCTGCTGGCCGCCCTGCACAGCGGCAAGGCCAAGTACTCCAGCATCTTCAACTACCCGACCCTGTCGTGGGCCGACATGGGCGCCATCGGCTGGCTGGTGGACGGCTCGGCCATCATCAACCAGATCCCGCTGTGCCGCTGCTCCTACGGCCCGTACGCGCGCGCCATGATCCGCGTCTGCAAGGAGGAATCCTTCCACGCCCGCCAGGGCTACGACATCATGATGTCGCTGGCGCGCGGCACGCCCGAACAAAAAGCCATGGCGCAGGATGCGCTCAACCGCTGGTGGTGGCCGTCGCTGATGATGTTCGGCCCGTCCGACGCGGAATCGGTCAACAGCGCGCAGTCTGCGCAGTGGCGCATCAAGCTGTTCTCCAACGACGAACTGCGCCAGCGCATGGTCGACCAGACCGTCCCGCAAGCCGAGTACCTGGGCCTGACCATCCCCGATCCCGATTTGAAATTCAACGCCGATACCGGCCACTACGAATTCGGCGCCATTGACTGGAGCGAATTCCACAACGTCTTGAAGGGCAACGGCCCGTGCAACCGCGAGCGCCTGCGCACCCGCGTCAAGGCTTGGGAGGACGGCGCCTGGTTCCGCGAAGCGCTGGTGGCACACGCCGATAAACACGCCGCCGCCAAGGCAGCATAAGGAGATCAAGATGAGCAAAGAATGGCCACTGTGGGAAGTCTTCATCCGCAGCCAGCACGGGCTGGCGCACAAACACGTCGGCAGCCTGCACGCGCCGGACGCCGAGATGGCGGTCAACAACGCGCGCGACGTCTACACCCGCCGCAATGAAGGCGTGAGCATCTGGGTGGTGCGCGCGGCCGACATCGTCGCCAGCAGCCCAGGCGACAAGGGCGCGCTGTTCGAGCCGTCCAACAGCAAGGTGTACCGCCATCCGACCTTCTTCCCGATGCCGGAAGAAGTCAAGAACCTGTAAGCGGAGTCCAACGTGCAGACCAAAGTAAACTACCTGCTGCGCCTGGGCGACAATGCCCTGATCCTGAGCCAGCAACTGTGCCAGCTGTGCGGCAAGGGCCCGGCGCTGGAAGAGGATATGGCGCTGACCAACGTGGCGCTGGACCTGCTGGGCCAGACCCGCCTGTGGTACGAGTACGCGGGCGAGCTGGAAGGCGCGGGCCGCGACGAGGACAAACTGGCCTACCATCGCGACGCCCACGACTTCAAGAACTGCCTGCTGCTGGAGCAACCGAACGGCAACTACGCCGACACCATGGTGCGCCAGTTCTTCTTCGACGCCTGGCACTACTTCCTGATCGTCGGCCTGACGCGCAGCAGCGACGCGCGCATCGCCGCCATCGCCGAGAAATCGCTGAAGGAAGTGACCTACCACCTGCGCCGCAGCGGCGACCTGGTGGTGCGCATGGGCGACGGCACGGAGGTCAGCCACGCCAAGACGCAGGCCGCCGTCAACGACCTGTGGATGTACAGCGGCGAAGTGTTCGCCTACGACGCGGTCGATGAAGCGATGGTGGCCGAAGGCGTGGCCCCCGCCGCCGCCGACCTGCGCGCGCAATGGCTGGCGCACGTGGCCGAGATCTTCGCCGAAGCCACGCTGACCATGCCGCCGGCCGACGCCTGGATGCAAAGCGGCGGCAAGCAAGGCCGCCACAGCGAGCACCTGGGCTACATCCTGGCCGAGATGCAGTTCCTGCAGCGCGCCTATCCCGGCGCGACCTGGTAAGAGGCCGGCAATGACCACAGCCTCCGAGACCGTCATTCCCGCGAAAGCGGGAATCCACGCCGAGCAAATCTGGGCCTGGCTCTCCGAGGTCTCCGACCCCGAAATCCCGGTCATCTCCATCGTCGACCTGGGCATCGTGCGCGACGTGCAGCTGGACGCCGATGGCGCCTGCACCGTCACCATCACGCCCACGTACTCCGGCTGCCCGGCCATGCAGGTGATCGCTGAATCCATCACCAACGCCCTGCACGCACACGGTTTGCAAGACGTGCGCCTGCAAAACCAGCTCTCGCCCGCATGGACCACCGACTGGATGAGCGAGGAGGGCAAGGCCAAGCTGAAAGGCTACGGCATCGCCCCGCCGGCGCAGCAGGTGATCGACATCAGCGGCCTGCACTCCGGCGCCGCCATCTCGCGCCGCGCGCAACCGCGCCTGACGGTGGCTTGCCCCAACTGCGGCTCCACCCACACCGAAATCACCAGCCAGTTCGGCTCCACGCCCTGCAAGGCGCTCTACAAATGCCTGGACTGCCGCGAGCCCTTCGACTACTTCAAGTGCCACTAAAAAGATCATGAGCAAATTCCACCCGCTGACCGTCTCGCAAGTGCGCCAGGTAACGCGCGACACCATCGCCGTCACCTTCGCCGTGCCGCCCGAACTGCAAGAGAGCTTCAAATTCCAGCAAGGCCAGCACCTCACGCTGCGCGCGCAGATCGGCGGCGAAGACGTGCGCCGCTCCTACTCGATCTGCTCCGCCGTGCAGGAAGGCGCGCTGCGCGTGGCCATCAAGCGCACGCAGGGCGGCCTGTTCTCCAGCTGGGCCAACGACACCATCCAGCCCGGCGCCACGCTCGACGTGATGCCGCCGATGGGCCACTTCAACGTGCCGCTGGACGCCGCCAACCACAAGCACTACCTGGCCTTCGCCGCCGGCAGCGGCATCACGCCCATCCTGTCGATTATCAAGACCACGCTGGAGGCCGAGCCGCACAGCCGCTTCACGCTCTTCTACGGCAACCGCGCCTCGTCGTCGGTGATCTTCAAGGACGAACTGTCCGACCTGAAGGACACCTACATGGAACGCCTCAAGCTGGCCTACGTGATGAGCCGCGAACAGCAGGACATTGAACTGTTCAACGGCCGCATCACCAAGGAGAAGGCCGCCCAGTTCCTCAAGCACTGGGTGCGCGCGGAAGACATCGACGTCGCCTTCATCTGCGGCCCGGAAGACATGATGCACGGCGTCTCGGAAGCGCTGCAGGAAGCCGGCATGCCGAAATCGCAGATCAAGATCGAGCTGTTCGCCGCCAGCATTCCCAAGCACCAGCACAAGCCGCGCGCGGTCGATCCGCAAGCCGGCCGCCACGAAACCGAAGTCACGGTTATCCTGGACGGCAACGCCACCAGCTTCACCATGGACCAGGACAAGGAGTCGCTGCTCGACGCGGGCCTCAAGGCCGGCATCGACATGCGCTACTCCTGCAAGGGCGGCGTGTGCTCTACCTGCCGCTGCAAGCTGATTGAAGGTAAAGTCGACATGGACGTGAACTACGCACTGGAAGACTACGAAATCGCGCGCGGCTATGTGCTGAGCTGCCAGAGCTTCCCCATCACCGACAAAGTCGTCATCGACTTCGACCAGGCCGAATAAGAACCATCCCACCGGAGACGCCATGAACTACGAGAACATCCTCTTCGACATCACCGACGGCGTCGCCACGCTGACGCTGAACCGCCCCGATAAGCTCAACAGCTTCACCCAGGCCATGCACGAGGAAGTGCGCCACGCCATGCACAAGATCAGCCACGACAAGAGCGTGCGCGTGATGGTGCTGACCGGCGCCGGCCGCGGCTTCTGCGCCGGCCAGGACTTGTCGGACCGCGCGGTGGAGCCGGGCGCCCGTCCGGTCGACCTGGGCGACTCGGTGGAAAAGAACTACGCCCCGCTGGTGCTGGCGCTGCGTGCCTTGCCGATGCCGGTGATCTGCGCCGTCAACGGCGTGGCCGCCGGCGCGGGCGCCAACATCGCGCTGGCCTGCGACATCGTGCTGGCCGCGAAATCGGCGTCCTTCGTCGAAGTGTTCTGCAAACTGGGACTGATCCCCGACACCGGCGGCACCTACTTCCTGCCACGCCTGGTCGGCAGCGCGCGCGCCATGGGCCTGGCCATGCTGGGCGATAAACTCAGCGCCGAGAAGGCCGAGTCCTGGGGCCTGATCTGGAGGGCCGTGCCGGACGAGGAACTGGCCGCCGAAACGCAGGCGATGGCGCGCCACTTCGCCACCGCGCCGACCAAGGGACTGGCCTTCACCAAGCAAGCCTTGCACTGCAGTGCGCACAATTCGTTGCAACAGCAGCTGGCGCTGGAGTGCGAGATGATGAGCGAACTGGGTCGCAGCGACGACTACCGCGAAGGCGTGGCCGCCTTCATGGAAAAGCGCGCGCCGCAATTCAAGGGGAAATAATATGGCAGCACTCCACACCGACCGCGCCATCGCCGTCATCGGCAGCGGTGCCATGGGCGCAGGCATCGCCCAGGTGGCGGCCGTCGCCGGCTACACCGTCAGGCTGTTTGACACGCGCCCCGAAGCGGTCGCCAAGGCCATGTCCGACATCGCCGCCGCGCTGAACAAGCTGGTGGCCAAGGAGCGCATGAGCGCTGTCGATTGCGCCGCGTCCATCGCCCGCGTGCAGGCGGCCCTCACGCTGAACGACGTCGCCGGCTCCGCGCTGGTGGTCGAGGCCATCGTCGAAAACCTCGACATCAAGCGCGGCCTGTTCGCCGAGCTGGAAGCCATCGTCGCCGACGACTGCATCCTGGCCACCAACACGTCGTCGATCTCCGTTACCGCCATCGCCGCCAAGCTGCGTGTGCCGGCGCGGCTGGTCGGCATGCACTTCTTCAATCCGGTACCCTTGATGGCGCTGGTCGAAGTGATCAGCGGCCTGGCCACCGATCCCGCCGTCGCGCAAACCGTGTACGACACCGCCGCCGCGTGGGGCAAGCAGCCGGTGCACGCCAAGTCCACGCCGGGCTTCATCGTCAACCGCGTGGCGCGGCCGTTCTACGCCGAAGGCTGGCGCCTGCTCAGCGAGCAGGCCGCCGACGCCGCCACCATCGACGCCGTCATGCGCGATTGCGGCGGCTTCCGCATGGGCCCCTTCGAGCTGATGGACCTGATCGGGCATGACGTCAACTTCTCGGTCACGCAGTCGGTGTTCGGCGCCTACTTCAACGACCCGCGCTTCACGCCGTCGGTGCTGCAGCAGGAGATGGTCAACGCCGGCTTCCTGGGCCGCAAATCGGGCCGAGGCTTCTACCATTACGGCGACGCCGCTCCCGCCATGCCGCAGCCGCAGGCCGAAGCCGCGCAGCCCAAGCCGGAATTCGTCAGCTACACCATTGAACCTGGTGCTGCGCTCGGGCCTTCGCACGCCATCGGCGGCGCCGTCAGCGACGCGCTGGCCGCCCGCCTGCGCGCCTCCGGCGTCAACGTCTCGTACCGCAAGACGCCGGAGCCGCGCAGCCACGCCGCCGGCACCGACGACGCACCGGCCTTCCACTGCAACGGCGCCGCCGTCTACCTGACCGACGGCCGCAGCGCCACCCAGCGCGCGCACGACAGCCATCATCCGGACACGGTGCTGTTCGACCTGGCGCTGGACTACGCCACCGCCAAGCGCATCGCCGTCAGCCGCGCCGACCAGTGTTCGGCCGAGGCGTACAACGCCGTGGTCGGCCTGTTCCAGTCGGCCGGCTTCACCGTCACGCGGCTGGACGACGTGCCCGGCATGGCCGTCATGCGCACCGTCGCCATGCTGGCCAACGAGGCGGCGGACGCCGTCAACCAGGGCGTCTGCAACGCGGCCGCAGCGGACATCGCCATGCAGAAGGGCGTCAATTATCCACGCGGCCCGCTGGCCTGGGCGGACGCGGTGGGCATCGGCCAGATCGTCGCCGTGCTGTCCAACCTGGCCGCAGGCTATGGCGAGGACCGCTACCGCGTGTCGCCGCTGCTGCGCCGCAAGCACGCTGCGGGAGGCCGCTTCCATGACTAAGACCGCAACCCTGGCCGCCGCCCCCGCGCTCAGCGCCGGCGAAGCACAAGCGCTGGCGCAAGCCGTCGGCGCCGCCATGTTCGACAGCGATCCCGCCTCGCAGGGGCTGGGCATGAAGGTCGACGCCATCTCGCCCGGCCACGCCCGCATGTCGATGGCGGTACGCGCGGACATGTTGAACGGCCATGGCAGCTGCCACGGCGGCTTCATATTTACGCTGGCCGACAGCGCCTTCGCCTTCGCCTGCAACAGCCACAACCTGACAACCGTGGGCGCGGCCTGCACCATCGACTACCTCGCGCCCGCCCGTTTGCACGATGTGCTGACCGCCGATGCGAGCGAGCAGGCGCTGGCCGGCAAGAGCGGCGTCTACGACGTCAAGATCACCAACCAGGACGGCCGCACCGTCGCCCTGTTCCGAGGTAAGTCGCACCGGGTCAGCGGGCATATCGTCCCGCCGCACGCATAATAAACAGGAGACACCGATGGTTCAACGTATTCCAGCGCCGTCCGATCTGGAGCCGATCGAGCGCGCCAGCAAGGACGAGCTGCAAGCACTGCAACTGCAACGCATGCAGTGGTCGCTCAAGCACGCCTATGACAACGTCCCGCACTACCGCGCAGCCTTCGACGCCGCCGGCGTCCATCCCGACGACCTGCGCACGCTGGCCGACCTGGCGAAGTTCCCCTTCACCGGCAAGAAGGAACTGCGCGATAACTACCCATTCGGCATGTTCGCCGTCCCGCGCGAGCAGGTGGTGCGCGTGCACGCATCGAGCGGCACCACCGGCAAGCCGACCGTGGTGGGCTACACGCAGAAAGACATCGATACCTGGGCCAACGTGGTGGCGCGCTCGATCCGCGCGGCCGGCGGCCGGCGCGGCGACATGGTGCACATCTCCTACGGCTACGGCCTGTTCACCGGGGGCCTTGGCGCGCACTATGGCGCGGAACGCCTCGGCTGCACGGTGGTGCCGATGTCCGGCGGGCAGACCGAAAAGCAGGTGCAGCTGATCGAGGACTTCAAGCCGTCCATCATCATGGTGACGCCGTCGTACATGTTGAACATCATCGAGGAATTCCAGCGCCAGGGCCTCGACCCCGCCGCCAGCTCGCTCAAGGTCGGCATCTTCGGCGCCGAGCCTTGGACCGACGCCATGCGCGGCGAGATCGAGCAGCGCGCCGGCATCGATGCGGTGGACATCTACGGCCTGTCCGAAGTGATGGGCCCCGGCGTGGCCAGCGAGTGCATCGAGAGCAAGGATGGCCCGGTCATCTGGGAAGACCATTTCTATCCCGAGATCATCGACCCGGAGACCGGCGAGGTGCTGCCGGATGGCGAGGAGGGCGAGCTGGTATTCACCTCGCTGAGCAAGGAAGCGCTGCCCGTGATCCGCTACCGCACGCGCGACCTCACGCGGCTGCTGCCGGCCACCTCGCGCTCCATGCGCCGTATCGGCAAGATCAGCGGCCGCTCGGACGACATGCTGATCATCCGCGGCGTGAACGTGTTCCCGTCGCAGATCGAAGAGCTGATACTCAAGATGCCCAAGCTGGCGCCGCAATACCAGCTGGTCATCTCGCGAGACGGCCACCTCGACAAGCTGGACGTGCTGGCCGAGCTGCGGCCCGGCGTGGCCGACGGCGAGATCGCGCCGCTGGCGCGTGAGCTTGAACACCGCATCAAGACCAACGTCGGCGTCAGCACCAAGGTGCGCCTGCTGGCACCCGACGGCATCGAACGCACATTGACGGGCAAGGCCCGCCGCGTGGTCGACCAGCGCCCGAAACATTAAGGAGATTCCGTGAACGACGCTTTTATTTGTGACGCCATCCGCACCCCATTCGGCCGCTACGGCGGCGCCCTTGCCGGCGTGCGCGCCGACGACCTGGCCGCGCTGCCCATCGCCGCGCTGATCGCCCGCAATCCCGGCGTGGACTGGTCCAAGGTGGATGACGTCTACTACGGCTGCGCCAACGGCGCCGGCGAAGACAACCGCAATGTCGGCCGCATGGCCGCGCTGCTGGCCGGGTTGCCGGTCGACGTACCGGCCAACACCATCAATCGCCTGTGCGGCTCCAGCCTGGACGCGGTCGGCATCGCCGCGCGCTCCATCAAGGCCGGCGAGGCGCAGCTGGTGATCGCGGGTGGCGTGGAGAGTATGACCCGCGCGCCCTTCGTCATGGGCAAGGCCGACAGCGCCTTTTCGCGTGCGGCCAAGATCGAGGACACCACCATCGGCTGGCGCTTCGTCAACCCGCTGATGAAGGCCAAATATGGCATCGACAGCATGCCGGAGACGGCCGAAAACGTCGCCCAGGAATTTGGCATCAGCCGCGCCGACCAGGACGCGTTCGCGGTGCGCAGCCAGCAGCGCTGGGCCGCCGCGCATGCCGCCGGTGTGTTCAAGGACGAAATCGTGCCGGTCACGCTGGTACAGAAAAAAGGAGATCCGAAGATCGTCGACACCGACGAGCATCCGCGCCCGGACACCACGGTTGAAATGCTGGCCAAGCTCAAAGGCGTGGTCAAGCCGGATGGCAGCGTCACCGCCGGTAACGCTTCGGGCGTCAACGACGGCGCCTGCGCGATCCTGCTGGCGTCGGCCGCCGCCGCCGAGCAGTACGGCCTGCGCAAGCGCGCCCGCGTGCTGGGCATGGCGACCGCCGGCCTGGCGCCGCGCATCATGGGCTTCGGCCCGTCGCCGGCGTCGAAGAAGGTGCTGGCGCAGGTCGGCCTGACCATCGAACAGATGGACGTCATCGAATTGAACGAAGCCTTTGCCGCACAGGGCCTGGCCGTCACGCGCGACCTGGGCCTGGCCGACGACGCGGCCCACGTCAACCCGAACGGCGGCGCCATCGCCATCGGCCACCCGCTGGGCGCATCCGGCGCGCGGCTGGTGCTGGCGGCGTTGAACCAGCTGGAACGCACCGGTGGCCGCTACGCGCTGTGCACCATGTGCATTGGCGTGGGACAAGGCATCGCTCTCGTCATCGAACGCGTGTAAGCGGGCGCCGTCATGGTCAAAGTCTACGAAATCAACGGCGTCACCCCGGTGGTCCACCCGACCGCCTACGTGCACCCCAGCGCGGTGCTGATCGGCGACGTCATCGTCGGCCCGCGCTGCTACGTCGGCCCGCTGGCGGCGCTGCGCGGCGACTTCGGCCGCCTGATCCTGGAGGAGGGCGCCAACCTGCAGGACACCTGCGTCATGCACGGCTTCCCCGGCTGCGACACGGTGGTCGAACGCGACGGCCATATCGGCCACGGCGCCGTGCTGCACGGCTGCCGCATCGGCCGCAACGCGCTGGTCGGCATGAACAGTGTGGTGATGGACAACGCCGTCATCGGCGCCGACAGCATCGTCGCCGCCATGAGCTTCGTCCGCGCCGGCATGCAGGTGCCGCCGCGCAGCCTGGTGGTCGGCACGCCGGCCAAGGTGGCGCGCGAACTGCGCGACGACGAGATCAAATGGAAGACCGAGGGCACCGGCCAATACCAGGAACTGGCGGTGCGCTCGATGAACACCATGCGCGAAGTGGAAGCGCTGACCGAAGTGGAACCGGACCGCAAGCGCATCGAGTGGGAAAGCTCGCTGCCGCTGCATCTGCATAAGAACGCCCAAGCATAACGAACGAGATAAGAACGGAGACAAACATGGCATCAACCCTGCAAAGCTGGATCGGCGGCCGATGGATAGGCGCCGAAGCCTCCGCGCCGCTGCATAGCGCCTTGAACAACGCGCTGATCTACCATACCCACGCCGAGAAGATCGACTTCGACGAAGCCGTCACGTACGCCCGCAAGACCGGCGTGCCGGCGCTGATGAAGCTGGACTTCCAGCAGCGCGCCGCGCGCCTGAAGGCGCTGGCGCTGTACCTGGCCAGCCGCAAGGAAGAGCTGTACGCCATCTCGCACCTGACCGGCGCCACCCGCGCCGACAGCTGGGTCGACATCGAAGGCGGCACCGGCACGCTGTTCGCCTACGCCAGCATGGGCAGCCGCGAGCTGCCGTCGTCCAACGTGCTGCACGAAGGCCCGGCCATGGCGTTGGGTAAGAACGGCGGCTTCTCCGGCACCCACATCCTGGTGCCGCGCGGCGGCCTGGCGGTGCACATCAACGCCTTCAACTTCCCGATCTGGGGCCTGCTGGAGAAATTCGCGCCCAGCTTCCTGGCCGCCATGCCGTGCATCGGCAAGCCTGCCTCCGCCACCAGCTACCTGACCGAAGCCCTGGTACGCATGATGAACGATTCCGGCCTGCTGCCGGAAGGCGCGCTGCAACTGGTCATCGGCGGCACCGGCGACTTGCTGGACCGCCTGGGCGGCGCCGATGTCGTCACCTTCACCGGCTCGGCCGACACCGCCGCCAAGCTGCGCACCAACCGCAACCTGATCGCCAACTCGGTGCCGTTCACCGCCGAAGCGGATTCGCTCAACTGCGCCATCCTGGCGCCGGACGTCACGCCCGACGACGCCGAATTCGATTTGTTCGTCAAAGAGGTGGCGCGCGAGATGACCGGCAAGGCCGGCCAGAAATGTACCGCCATCCGCCGCATCATCGTGCCTGAAAATATGGTGGACGCCGTCGGCACGCGCCTGCGCGAGCGGCTGGCCAAGGTCAGCGTCGGCGATCCGTCGGTGGAGGGCGTGCGCATGGGCGCCCTGGCCTCCAAGGACCAGCAGCGCGACGTCGCCGAGCGTGTCGAGCTGCTCGCGCGCGGCAACGAGGTGCTGTTCAGTGAACGCGACGGCTTCAAGCTGGTCGGCGACGGCGTCGCCAACGGCTCCTTCTTCTCGCCAACGCTGCTGCTGTGCCGGGACGGCATGCGCAACGACGCGGTGCACGACATCGAAGCCTTCGGCCCGGTCAGCACCATCATCAGCTACAACGGCATCGACGAAGCGCTGGCGCTGGCCGCGCGCGGCAAGGGCTCGCTGGTTTCCACGCTGGTGACCAAGGAGCCGGCCATCGCCGCCTACGCCGTGCCGATGGCGGCCGCCTCGCACGGCCGCGTGCTGATCCTGGACCGCGAAGCGTCGGTCGACTCCACCGGCCACGGCTCGCCGCTGCCGCAGCTGAAGCACGGCGGCCCTGGCCGCGCGGGCGGCGGCGAAGAGTTGGGCGGCATCCGCGCGGTGCGCCACTTCCTGCAGCGCGCCGCCGTTCAAGGCTCGCCGACCATGCTGGCCGCCGTCACCGGCGAATACGTACGAGGCGCCAAGGTGCAGGAGAGCGAGGTCCATCCATTCCGCCGCTACTTCGAAGACCTGAAGATGGGCGACTCGCTGCTCACGCACCGCCGCACGGTGACCGAAGCGGACATCGTCAACTTCGGCGGCGTCTCCGGCGACTACTTCTACATGCACTTCGACGACATCGCAGCAAAGGACACGCAGTTCGGCAAGCGCATCGCGCACGGCTACTTCGTGCTGTCGGCCGCCGCCGGGCTGTTCGTCTCGCCGGCGCCCGGTCCGGTGCTGGCCAACTACGGCCTGGACAACCTGCGCTTCATCACGCCAGTGGCCATCGGCGACACCATCCGCGCGCGCCTGACCTGCAAGCGCAAGGTGGACCGCAACCGTACCGACGAGAAGGGCGTCGGCCAGGGCGTGGTCGCGTGGGACGTGCAGGTGACCAACCAGAACGACGAACTGGTGGCCAGCTACGACATCCTGACGCTGGTGATGAAGCGCGGCTGAGCGCCTGCCGGTGCCCGGCACGGTGCAGGTGCCGGCCTATGCTCGCGGATGTGCGTGACGCACATCGGCATGGGCTGGCTTTTCCGCGAACGCCGGTGCAGAATAGCTGCTTTCTTGGCAATGACGGAGGGTGGGCATGGCATGTACCATCAGCAGGCGTTCGATCGGAATGAACCCGCTGCGCAGTGCGCGCGACTGGGCCATCGTGGCCGGGATCATCGCCAGCCTGTTCGTGGAGGTGCAATTGCTGGAATGGTGGCAGCCGTCCGGGGTCTGGCCTTCCGTGTTGATCGGTGGCTTGATCGGCATGTCGCCGTCGCTGTTCTCTTCATTGCCGGTGCGTGGCACGGTGAAGGCCACGGGCAGCATCGCCTTTCTTGGCCGCGTCGATCAGGCGGGCTTCGTGCTTGCCGGTGAAGGCCCGGAAGGGCGCATCTACAAGTCCAAAGGCCCGCGCTGGCTAAGCTGGGACTCCAACCGCATCGTCATCGGCGCCATCGACGGCGACGAGATCCCCGTCACCGTACCGCTGCACTTCTACATCTCGCTAAAGCGCCGGCAACTGTAAAATGGCCGCCGGCCGCCTCGCAAGTTTACAATCAAGACCTATCCTCGGCGTCCAATGCCGCCAGTAGTCTTGCCATGGCGTCGTCCGAGACTTCTGACGGCGTCCCTTCAACGAACCTGGCCTTGCGCGCCATATAGTCTAGAAAACGAGCCTGATTGATGATCGCGGCGCCCTGGGTTCGGGTGCCGGTTCCCATCAAAGTGGTTGCCCAGCCGCGAACCCGGTCGAGGTTTGCGCCTTGCGTAATTGGCGCCATCAGCGCGCGTCCCTGTTTGTTGGACTCGGCGTTGGACAGTACCAAAGCCGGCCGCATGCCATGGATTTCCGTACCGATCGTGGGATCCATCGATATGAGATAAATATCGCCCTGGCGGGGGCTGCGGCGCTTCATCGCTCGGAGCCTGCCGGCGGCATGTTTTCCCATGCCTGAAGATCGTCCGGCATAGGCGCTTTAGGATCGCACTGGGCATTGAGCTCGGCGGCGGTCAGACGGCTGCGCTTCGCCTTGATGAGCAAGCCATCTGGAGTCGCCTGCAGCGATACTGTCTGGCCTACCGCGAAACCCATGTGCCGCAAAATGGATGGCGGCAGGGCCAGTCCGATGGAATTGCCCTGACGTCGTATGGTGGCTTCTGCATCCATGATTCCTCCAACAAAGGTCATACTCTGTAAGACTAGGCCGCAGCGAAGCAACCGTCAAACATAGTATTACCTTGTTTGTGGAGGATCAAGCAGGCTCGTTACTTGCGCAGGCCGAACGGATCGTCGATGCTGTGGGCCGGTTCGGTGAACCATTTCGGACCGCTTTCCGTCATGTAGAAATGGTCTTCGTGGCGCACACCGAATTCGCCGGGGATGCAGATCATCGGCTCGTTCGAGAAGCACATGCCTACGTCCAGCGGCGTCTTGTCGCCACCGACCAGGTAAGGCCACTCGTGGATATCCAGGCCGATGCCGTGGCCGGTGCGGTGCGGCAGGCCTGGCAGCTTGTAGCCGGGACCAAAGCCGTCGGCCTCCAGCGAACGGCGCGCCGCCATGTCCACCTGCTCGCACGGCACGCCCAGCTGCGCCGCGTTGAAGGCCGCCAGCTGCGCCGCCTTCTCGCTGTTCCACACCGAGCGCTGACGCTCGCTGATCTCGCCGTACACGTAGGTGCGCGTGATGTCGGAAATGTAGTTGTGCAGTTTGCAGCCAGTGTCGATCAGCACAGTGTCGCCCCGTTGCAACGTTTGCACATAGCTCACACCATGCGGATACGCGGTGGCCTCGCCGAACAGCACGATCACGAAGTACGAACCGGACGCGCCGACCTTGCGGTGCGCGCGGTTGATGAACTCTTCCACTTCGACGGTGGTGATCCCTTCACGCAGTATGCTGGCAGTGGCCACATGCACGGCCAGCGTCATGTCCTTGGCGCGCTGCATCAGCGCGATTTCGTTGGCGGACTTGCGGGTGCGGCAGTGCGCCGTGACCTGGCGCGCGTTCTCCAGCGCGTAGCCATCGGCCAATGGACGGATGCCGTCGTAGATGAAGAAGGCTGCGCTTTCGCAGATGCCGATGCGCGGAGCGGTGCCGCCGGCGGCGGCCGGCGCGATGCCCATGCGCTTGAGCGTATCGATGAACAGCTGGTACGGGCTCTCATGTTCATCCCACGTATTGACGTTACCCTCGACCCGCATGAAGTCCTTCAGCGTGCTCTCTTCGAAAGCGGGGGCGATGTACTCCACCGCGCCGCTGGCCGGCAGGATGGCGCCGACCATGCGCTCGCTGGCGCTCCACTTGGTGCCGGTGAAGTAGGTCATGTTGGAGCCGGCGTTGACGTAGATCGCCGCGATGCCCTGGTCGCGCATGTAAGCCTGCGCGCGCGCCAGACGCTGGAGGTGTTCGTCCTTGCCGATGGGGATGGCGCCCCCGGTCATGTCGGACAGCGAGGCCAGTGCCTCTTCCATGGTTTTTCCGCCAATAGTCATTTTTATATCCCTGGTGTGATTTTCGTGGCCGCGCGGATCTTGGTCTGCGCCAGCCGAGGATCATAGCAGTTTTGCACGCGCCGCCAAGTCATGGGCAGGTAATAGTCGGATGCTAGTGTGCCGAATTCCGCATCCACCTTCAGGACTCATTTATCATGTCGTTCGTCTCCCATTTCCGCCCACGCCAATTGCTGATCCCTACCGCCATTGCCATCATGCTGACCGCCGTTGCCTGCGGCGGCGACCAGCCCGCGGACGTCGTCGTGCCGCCGCTGCCGGCCGGCCGCTGGATCGCCGGCGACCTGCACACCCACACCACGCAGTCGCCCGACACGGACGTGAGCCAGACGCTGGACAAGGTGCTGGGCAAGGCCTTCACCAGCTATGGCCTGGACTGGATGGCGATCAGCAACCACCTGCGCCTGTCGTCGCGTGACGAGAAGGGCGCGTCGCTGCCGGCGGGGATTCCGCTGTCGACCGGCGTGGAACGCTACGAGATCCCGCACGTGCAGGCCTTGCAGGCGGCTGGCACCTACGCCGACAAGTTGATCTTCTCCGGCTTCGAATGGGACATGCCGACCCATGACCACATCGGCATCGGCCTGTTCGAGGGCAGCGACAAGCTGGCCTCCAGCACCAAGGGCATGAAGGAATTCGAATACCTGTTCACCACCCGCGACCCGGCGCTGTTCGACGCCGCCGATGTCGCCGCGTGGAAGAGCAAATACGGAACCACCCGCTACAACGCCAGCGCCGACGACGCGCTCAAGGCCATCAGCTGGTTGAAGGACAACTACCCGGACACCAGCTACGCCGTGGTCAACCACCCGTCGCGCAACAAGGGCAGCTACACCGTCGACGACTTCCGCCGCTTCAACGACATCGCGCCGAACATCGTGTTCGCCATCGAAGGCATGATCGGCAACCAGATGGAGCAGGACCGCGGTGGCTACACGGCCGCCTACACGCCGGAGAACGCGCCATTGCGCGCCTACGGCGGCGTCGACTACGTCGTCGCCAAGGTCGGCGGCGTGTGGGATGCGCTGCTCGGCGAAGGCCGCCGCATCTGGAACCTGACCGACTCTGACACCCACTTCAAAATCGTCGGCGGCAACAGCAGCGGCTACTTCCCCGGCGAGTACGCGAAGAACTACGTCTTCAACAGCGCCCAGGGCAAGCCGGCCGCGAAGGACCTGCTGCAAGGCCTGCGCTCGGGAAAAATGTTCTCGGTCTACGGGGACTTGATCAACGCGCTGGACTTCAACCTGGCCAGCAAGGATGACCGCAAGGAGATGGGCGGCGAATTGAAGGTCGCCAGCGGCGACAAGGTGACGATCACCATCCGCTTCAAGTCGCCGGCGAAGAACAACTACGAGAAGCCGGTCGACAGCGGCACGGCGGCCAACGTCAAGCCGGTGGTCGACCACGTCGACCTGATCGCCGGCGACGTCAACGCCAAGGCCACGCCGGGCAGCGCCGCCTACAGCGTGGCCACCAACGCCAGCACGCGCGTGGTGAAGCGCTTCACCAGCGCGGACTGGAAGGTCGATGCGGACGGCTACTTCAGCATCAGCTACGAAACCACCGCCAGCAAGAACCAGTACTACCGCCTGCGCGGCACCAACCTGGGCACCGACGTCGCCGGCCTGACCCAGGACGGCGAACCGCTGGCGGACCAGCGCACCGGCACCACCGACAACACGGCGCGCTTCAACGACATCAACGATCGTAACTACCGCAGCCTGTGGTTCTATTCGAACCCGGTGTTCGTCAGCCTGCGTTGATTACTTCGCCAGCAGGCTGACTTTGTCGAGCACAAAGGAGGTCTGCTTGCCATTGTCCTCGCGCATGGCGAACGACAGCGTCACCGTGCGGCCCTTGAAGGCCGACAGGTCGTAGCTGCGGATCTGGTAGCCGTCGGCGGCGTCCAGGTTGGACCAGGTGGCCAGCGTGCGCAGCACCGCACCGCTGCTGCTCTTCACGGTGACGGTCAGCCGGTCGTAGATCTTGTGGACGGTTTCGTCGGTGTCGATATGCAGCGCGAAGGTCAGCATCGCCGACGCGGCGTTCGACGGTATCGTCACCGATTGGGTCAGCGTTTCGACCGCATAGAAGCCGTTACCGCCCATCCAGGCGTAGCGCGTGCCTTCGTAGGCCTGCTGGCCGGAGAAGGTGCCGATGACGCCGGTGCTGCCATGCCAGCCGGTGGCGCCGTCTTCAAAGCCGCCATTGGTCACCAGCTCGTTGCCGCCGCCGGCGGTCACCGTCAATGTCGCCTTGGACGAGGTGGCGCTCTTCGGCGGCGATGAGGCATCGCTGACGACCGCGTTGAACATCGCGCCGTTGTCGGACAGCTGCGCGGTCAGCGAGTAGGTGGCCGACGTGGCGCCGGCTATCGGCGCGTCGTTGCGCATCCACTTGTAGGAGTAGGGCGGCGTGCCGCCGCTGGCGCCCACGCTGAACGACGCGGTGGCGCCCGGCGCCACGGCCACGCTGGCCGGCTGCGTTGTGATCGTGACGTCGCCCCCGCCGGTGGAGCCGGATTCGTCGACATCCGCGCCGACGTTGATCGCCGCGTAGGCGCGCTGCACCGCGATGGCTTCCTTCGAGCCGGCGCCGTACAGTTCCTGCGCCGACGCCAGTACCTTGGAGCGCGCGTCGGCGTAGTTGGTCGTCGAGGTGAACTTGGTGGTCAGCGATTTGAACCAGATCCGGTAGGCCTTGTCATTGCCGATGCCGGTCATCGCGGCCGGGCTCTTGACCAGGTATTTCGAGTAGTAGTCGGATGCCGGGTCGGCATTGGAACCCTGCGACAGGAAGTAGTACATGCGGTTATTCGGCCCGCTCGAATAGTGCACGTCCAGGTATTTCAAGGTGCTGCTCCACGCATCCGGGCTGCTGCCATCCTTGCTTGGTTTGTACATCCAGCGCAGCGGCTGGCCGGACTTGCTGATCTCTTTCCCCATCATCCAGTCGTTGCCGGTGGCCGGAATCACCGCGCCGGTGCCGCCGTTTCGGGCGTAGGCCTCGATCATTTCGCCGCCGATGTCGGAGTTCGATTCGTTCAAGCCGCCGGACTCGCCGGAGTACACCAGGTCCGCCGTCGACGCGGTGACGCCGTGCGACATCTCGTGCCCGATCACGTCGATGGAGCCCAGGCTGTAGAAGCTGGAGCCGTCGCCGATGTACATGCACTTGCAGCTGTCGTCGTAGAAGGCGTTGTCGTAGGACGTGTCGACATGTGCGGCGATGTAGGTGGCGGTGTTGTTCCCGTCCAGCGAATGCCAGCCCAGTGTGTTCTTCAAGCCGTCGTAGGTGTTCATCAGGCCCCATAGCGCGTTGACCGCGGCGGTCTGGCCGTTGGCGTTGGTGGTGCTGCCGCCGCTGTAGTTCTGGCCATCGCCCCAGACGTTGGTGCCGTTGACGTAGATGGTGCCGGGGTCGGGGCTGCTGGCCGGGCTGTGGTTGGCATTGGTGATCGCCATGCCGCCGAATTTGCCGCCGGTGCCGCGCGTGTTGTCCAGCATCTGGTAGGTGCTGCCTGACTGCGAAGTCTGGATCGGCACCTGGCCGTTGTACTGGCTGTTGCCGGTGCCGACGACCGTCTTCAGCGCATGCCACTGCGCGATGATGGCGCCGGTCCTGGCGTTGACGATGGTGTCGAAGTAGACCGGCTTGCCGTCTTCGGCCAGGCGCAGCTTGACGTAGTAGGCCAGCTCGTAGCGGTCCACCACCTCCTCCACGTCCAGCGCATTGAGTTCGGCGTCGGCCTTGCCGGCGGCCGAGGGCATGCGCACCGTTTTCATGACCGGGTAGATCGTCAGCTCGGCACTGGGAGGCCAGCGGTTGGTGGCGCGCGGCGCGACCGACTTGGCCGCCACGGCGATGGCGTCTGCGGCGCTCAGCGCCGGCACCGTGTCGCTGAGCGAGGAAGGCGCCAGGCCCGCGGCCAGCTGGCCGCGCCGGTCGGCGGTCGAGACGCTGACGATATTGCCCGCCGCGTCGGTGACCACCACCGATTCCGAGCCGAATACCGGCAAGCCTTTGTAGGTGTGCCGGGTGCGGACGATCTTCTGTCCGGCCGCGCCGGGATGGACGCTGCTGATGCGGAAGCTCAGCTCCGGCGCTACCCCGCGCGCGGACTCCATGGCGGTCAGCTTCGCCACCAGGCCGGAGCTGTCCTGCGGCGTGAGCGTGTTGACCGGTGGGGCCATCAGTTGGTCTGCCGCGAGCGTCGCGGTGGCGGCCAGCAGCGACGTCGCGGCGGCGACGGCGGTGGTGACGGTAAGCAGGCGTGTACGCAGGATCATCTCATCCTCCCAATTTCAACCGTTCCAGCTGGCATCGAATGATGTCGCCGATTCCGCGTGGCGGATGAATCACGCTAGATCGCGGACGGGAGGGACGTTCTGTCCAAGATCAATAACTTCGCAACCAGTCAGTGTTTGGCATCCGCGTTCTGCGGCACGGTGAACAGGTCGTGCGGGTAGGTGAACAGCCAGTCGGCGTAGCGCGGCTTTTTCGCCAGGCCGGCGTCGTCGTCGTCAAAGTTATCCTGCTTGATGGGGCGCTGGGCGGAGGTGGAGCGGATGCCGACGATGCGGCCCTGCTGCAGCACCAGCGCCCAATCGGGCTTGCCGGTGATCGGATCGTTGTACAGGCGGCGCAGGTGGCGCTTGGCGCTGGGGAAGCGCGGGTCCTTCAGCAGCTCCTCCAGCGTCAGCGGATACTGGCCGGCGCCGTTGGCTTTATTGTAGCCCTCCAGCGCGTGGCGGAATTCGTGGCCGATGAACAGCAGCTCGCGCTCCTTGTCGCGACGCATGGCGGTCGTGTACAGGTCTGCGGCGATGGTCAGGCCGACGCCCATGAAGGCCACCAGCATCAGCGTCCACAGATAGGCGAAGCCGCGCTGGCGCTTAGAGCTGTTCGTATGGCGTGCCATCGCGGGTCTTTCCTTTGGCGCCGCTGCGGATGTCGGCCACGCCGGGTTTTTCGGCGTCGGCGGACGGCAGCAGCAGCCAGGTGGTGGCCGATTCCGTCACCGGATCCAGCGGAACCTTGCGGAAGTAGCGCTGCGTGACGAGGTCCGCCAGCGCCGCCGGGTACTCGCCTTTGTCGGCGTAGTATTTGTCGATGCCGCTGCGGAGCACCTGCAGGTTCTCCCGCAGCGCCACTTCCTTCGATTTGTCGACCGAGCTG
The DNA here is from genome assembly GCF_009857655.1 of Duganella vulcania. Lineage (NCBI taxonomy): Bacteria > Pseudomonadati > Pseudomonadota > Betaproteobacteria > Burkholderiales > Oxalobacteraceae > Duganella > Duganella vulcania. Next base: position 16,532 of record NZ_WWCX01000043.1, on the reverse strand, counting down.
AAATAGCGCGGCAGCGCGATGGTGAGCAGCAGCGAGATGATCGCCAACACCACCAGCAGCTCGACCAGCGTGAATCCCTTGTTGCGCTTCATGGCGTCACCATTGTTTGAGGGGGATGCCGTTCAGGCCCATGACGGCGGAGCGGGAGCTGACGTCGAACACGTCCTCGCCGTCGGTGGGATTGTCCGGCGGCGAGGCGTAGGAGCGCACGGCCCAGCCACCGCTGGTTGCGCTGCTGGCGAAGCCGTTGGCGTTGCCGTCGGCCGGCGCGAACGGGTCGCGCGGTATGCGGCGCAGGAAGTACATATTCTGCTTGCGCGGGCTGCGCTGGTCCGGCACGCCGGCGACCAGGTCTTCCAGCTTTTTCGGATAGCCGGAATCGCCCATCGCCAGTTTGATGCGGCCGTTGTCGGCGGCGCGCTTGTAGGCGTCGATGGCTTCGCGGATCTCGATCAGGGCGGCGCGCAGCTGGTGTTCCTTTTCGCGTTGTAGCGCCACCTGCGCCATCGGCGCGGCCACCATCGCCAGCGTGGCGAGGATGGACAGCGTTATCATCAATTCGATGAAGGTGAAGCCGCGTTGGGCGTTGCGCTGCATGGCTACTGGCCTTTCTTCGGCGGCGTGTAGGGGAGGGGATTGACCGGTTGCGGTTTGGATGGCGGCGCGGACGTGGCGTCGCCGCCGGCCGCTCCGGCGCCGCCGGTCATCCCGGAGCCGCCGGTCATGGCCGAGCCGCCGGGCGCCAATGCCGGCGCGGCGTCACGCGGCGTGGGCGCCATGTCGGCCGCCGTGTCGGGGACGGCCGCCAGCGTGGTGCCCATCTGGCTGCGGCCGCCGATATCGGTTTCGGTGCCGGAGTTGAACTCGGCCGCCGACAATTCCGGCCGGCGGATGGAGCGCAGCACGCGCGGCGTGATCGACAGCACGATCTCGCTGCGGGTGGAATCGTCCTTCTGTGTGCCGAATAAACGGCTCAGCACCGGCAGCTCGCCCACGCCGGGCACCTTGTTGGCGGTCGTGCGGTCCTCGTCGCTGATCAGGCCCGCCAGCACCTGCGTCTCGCCATCCTTCAGGCGCAGCACCGTGGCCGCGCTGCGGGTGCCGATCTGGTAGGCCTGCGTGCCGGATTTGCTGACGATCTCCTTGACCACGCTGCTGACCTCCAGGTTGATCTTGATCGCCACCTCGTCGTCCAGGTAGACGTTGGGCTCCACGTCCAGCTTGAGGCCCACGTCCACGTAGTTCACGCTGTCCGAGCTGACGCCGTTGTTGGTGGTGACGGTGATTACCGGCACGCGGTCGCCGATCAGCACCTTGGCCTTGTCCTTGTTGCGCACGCGGATGCGGGGGTTGGCCAGGATATTGCTGTCGGTGTCGTTCTTGTTGGCGTTGATGGACACGGTGCCGAAGCCAAGGCCGATGGTGCTGCCGCTGATCTTGTGCAGGTCGCCCACGTTCAGCGAACCGTATTGGCCGCTGCCCAGCAGGGTCAGGCCGACCGTGTCGGGCCAGCGCACGCCCAGCTCCTGGATGCGCGAGCGCTTCACTTCCAGCACCTCCACCTCCAGCATCACTTCGGGGTCGGCCACGTCCTGCACGGCGATGATGCGTTCGGCCATGCGTATCATCTCCGGCGTGTCGCGCATGATGATGGTGCCGATGCGTTCATCGGTGACGATGTCGCGCGCCTTCAGCAGCGTCTTGAGCGAGAAGGCCACTGTCTTCACGTCGGAGTTCGCGAGGAAGAAGCTGCGCACCAGCAGCTGCTGGTAGTCCTTCTGCTTCTGTGGGTTGTTGGGGTAGATGGTGATCGAGCGGTCGCCGGTGATGCTTTGCTCCAGCTGGTTGGCGCTCAACAGCATGCCGATGGCTTCCTCGATGCTGGTGTCGCGTACCGAGATGGTGGCGCGCAGGTTGGGATCGACATCGCGGTCGAACACGAAGTTCAGGCCCGATACCTTGCTGATGAAATCGAACACGGCGCGCAGTGGCGCGTCGCGGAACTCCAGCGTGACCGGCTTGCGGTAGGCCATCGCCAGCCGCCCGCTGGCGGGGCGCAGGCGGGTCTGGGCGTCGTTGATCTGGGTCTTGAGCCGCAGCAGGTCGCGCTGGTTCGGGCGTTCCACCAGCAGGGGGCGCAGCAGCTCCTGCGCCTGCGCCAGGTTGGCGTCGCCGCCGCGTTGCAGCAGCGCTTCCGCTTCACCCATCGTTTGCTGGTGGCGCTGGTCCTGCGCCAGCATGGCCTTGCCTTGCCGCGCCACCAGGTTGGCCGGGTCGATGGCCAGCGCCTGTTCGTACAGCGCGCCGGCTTCGGCGGCCTGGCCTTTCAGGCGCAGCGTGTCGGCGCGGCTGTTCATGGCGTTGACCAGCTTGAGCTTGCGGTTCAGCAGGACGATGCGGTATTCGGCGTTGTGCGGATCATCACGCGAGGCCTGTTCCAGCTTGGCGAGGCCCTGGTCGACCTGGCCGGCGTCCAGCAGGGCGTTGCCTTCCTTGAAGGTCTGGCTGCCGGCGCAGGCGCTCAGCAGCAGTGTGACAGCCAGCAGGTGCAGGCGGTGGGCGGTTGGTTTCAATTGGTGTCCCCTACGACTAAGGTTTGTTTCTGGTTGAGCGGCAGGTAGACGAAGTTCATCGTGTTGCCGCTGACGCTGTCGAGCAGGTAGCTGTCGTTGACTTTTTCGCCGGGATGGGCGACCACGTTCTGGCCGTCGACTTGCAGGAAGTAGGCGGTCTTGCCTTCGTCGGTGAAGCGGCCCATGAACTGGAAGGGCAGGGCGGGCGGGCCGGCTGGTGCGCTGGCTTGCTGCGCGGCTTGCTGTGCCTGCGCCTGGTCCATCATGATTTTCTTCGGTGTCTCCGGCGCCCAGCTTTGCTTGGCGAAGACGTTGCCCATCTCGTCGTCGGCGACGCGCGGGTGGATTTGCAGGTCGATGCCGTCCGCACCAGGGACTGTGGCGGCTGCGGTATCGGCTGGCGGGGTGGCTGGCGCCACCTGCGCTGGCGCGGCGGATGCCGGCGCGGCTTCGCGCGTGGTGGCGGCCGCCGGGCCGACCACGCCGCCGTCCTGGTCGGGCGCGAACCATGCGGCCAGCAGGGTGGCGACGGCGGCTGCGCCGATCACGATCTTTCTCATCGCCGCGCCTCCTGTCGTACCAGCAGCACGAACTGGATGCGGGTGTCGACATCGCCGGACTCGATCTGTTCGCGCTTGAAGGCGACCGAGTCGAGCGTCAGCGTCGGCAGCGCTTGCAGTGCGCCGATAAGGAAGGCCTGCACGCTCGCGTAATCCGCCTTGACCGGCAGCGTGATGCGGTAGCGCAGGAAGCCGGCCTTGGCGTCCATCTCGGGCTTGTATTCCGCCTTGTTGAGCGCTATGCCGCTTTGCTGCGCCATCTTTACCAATTCCTTGAGCTGGTCGGGGATCGCATCATGCGCGGGCAGGTAGGCGTAGAACGCGGCCACGCCGCCGGCGGCTGTTGGCGCGGGTGTGTGCGGCGCGGCTGCTGCGCGGGCGGCGGCGTTGAGCTGCCGCGTTAGCGTGGCTTGGCGCTGGTCGAGCTGCGTGGCGTGCCATTGCGCCAGCACGGCCAGCAGCGCGCAGGCGATGCCGGCCACCGCGCCGGGACCGGCCTGGCGCAGCAGGCGGCGTGCTTGCCACGCCAGCCTTGGCGCGAGATTGGGCGCGAGCTTCAGCTTGGGCTGCGCGCCGGACTTTATTGCCGCCATTGGGCCTCCAGCTGGAAGTGATAGGGACGTTCGCCGGCGCCGGCCGCCATCTCGTGCTTGATCAGGTACACGGAGCGGAACATCGGCTGCTGGTTGAGGAAGGCCAGGTAGTTGATCATGTCTTGCGCGGTTTCCGCTTCGGCGGTGATCTTCAGCGCGCCGGATGGAGTGGCGGTGTCGGCGCCATCCTGCGGCGGTTGGCCGTTCAGGTCGAGCGCCAGCAGGGCCACGCGCACATCGGCCGGCGCGACAACGGCCTTGATCAGCCGCGTGACCGGCAGGTTAAGTTGACGCACTGCTTCGGCTACCGCCTTGACCTGCAGATCCAGCTCGTGCTGCTGCGCTGGCGCCAGTGCGGGGCGCGTGAGGTGCTTCGGCTGCGCGGCGGCCGTTTGCGCGTCCAGCCGCGCCGTGAGCCGGTTGACCGTTTGCAGTTGCGAGATCCAGTTGCCGGCGGCGGGCAGCAGCATCAGCACGCCCACGGCCAGCAGGGCCAGGCGCCAGCCGGTCGGACGGACGGCGCTCGGTACGAAGTTCAGGCGCGTCATGCCGCCACCTCCGGCGTGGTGCTGGATGGTGGCGCTGCCGGCGCGGCGACGGTGGCGTGCTTGCCGAAGGGATTGACGATCAGATGGAAGCGCGTAGGCAGCGCGGCCGGCACAAGGTGCAGTGCGGCGGCGGATTGCGGCAGCGTGCTCAGGTCCGTGACGGCGACCCGCTCGATGGCGGCCAGTTCGGGCGCGCGCAGCGTCCAACGTTGCCAGGCTTGCGGCAGTTCGAGCCGCCACGCCTCGCTGGCGGGCTGCGACTGGATGCCGACGACGCGCCGGTCGCGCAGCGCCGCCATGGTGATGCGGCCTGGTTCGATCAACGCCAGTGCGCAGGTGGCAGCTGCCTCCTTGAGCGGCCGCTTCGGTGATGGGGACTCCATCGCGCGCAGGGCGGTGCCCAGCAGCGGTTCGATCACGCGGCAGGCGTGGCCGCATTCGGCGGCGACGTCCTTCAGCGCTTGCAGCAGCATGCTGTCGATGCCGCAGACCAGGCGCGGGTGGCCATAAGGCGCATCGTCGCCGGTCACGCTCCAGCCGCGTGCGTGGTCGCCGTACAGCGCCGCCAGCTGCGTTTGCAGGAAGCGGCTGGCCGATGGTTCCGACAGTAGCGCGTCGCTCCACGGCGCCAACACCAGCTGGCTCCAGCGGCCCGACAGGCTGACCTCCAGCGGCAGCCTGGCCGCCGCGATGTCCGGCTGCTGCAACAGCGCACGCAACGCATCGACGGCGGTCTGCCAATGGCCGCCGGCGCCATCGACGGCGATCTGCCGCGCGCTGCCCTCCACCAGCCGCTGGCCGTGGCGGACCACGCACAACAGCTGCTGCGGCGACAGCAGCACGCGCAGGCGGCGCTGCGACAGCGGTGCCAGCGGGGCCAGTGGCACCAGTGCGGCAAAGCGTTCAATAAGTGACACGATTGAGCTCCAGTAAAGTCGTTTCCCCCTGCCGCACCAGATCCAGCCCGGCGCTGCGCGCCAGCCGGAAGCCCATGGTGGCGGCTTCCTCCTTCATGCGGCTCACCGGCGCGCGGGTGCAGATCATCTCGCGCATGGCGTCGTTCAATATCAGCACCTCGGCCACCGCCTTGCGGCCCTTGTAGCCGGTACCGCGGCAATGGCCGCAGCCGCTGCCGGCCTTGAAGCGCCACTCGCGCACCTCGCCGGCGGTGAGGCCGCTGTCGGCCAGGTCCTGCGGATCCGGCGCCACGTCCACCGCGCAGTGCTCGCAGTTCAGGCGCAGCAGCCGCTGGGCGACGATGCCGTTCAGCGCCGCCGCGAAGCTGTACGGGTCCACGCCCATGTGCAGGAAGCGGCCCACCACGTCGAACACGTTGTTGGCGTGGACCGTGGTGAACACCAGGTGGCCCGTCAGCGAGGCCTGCACCGCGATCTGCGCGGTTTCGTCGTCGCGGATTTCGCCGATCATGATCTTGTCCGGATCGTGGCGCAGGATGGAGCGCAGCCCGCGCGCGAAGGTCAGGCCCTTCTTCTCGTTGACGGGAATCTGCAGCACGCGCGGCAGCCGGTATTCCACCGGGTCCTCGATGGTGACGATCTTGTCGCTGCCCGTGTTGATCTCGGTGATGGCGGCGTACAGCGTGGTGGTCTTGCCCGAGCCGGTCGGCCCGGTCACCAGCAGCATGCCGTGCGGCTTGGCGGCCAGGCGGCGGATCTGGGCGATGGCGTCGTCGTTCAGGCCCAGGCTCTCGAGCCGCAGCGCGGCGGCGGCCTCGGTCAGCGCGCGCCGGTCCAGCAGGCGCAGCACCGCGTCCTCGCCAAAGATGTTGGGCATGATGGAGACGCGGAAGTCGATCTCGCTGCCCTTGACGCGCACCTTGAAGCGGCCGTCCTGCGGCACGCGCCGCTCGGCGATGTCCAGCTCCGCCAGCACCTTGATGCGGGAGATGATCTGCTCGGCCATCTGCAGGCCCTGCACCGTGCCGGCCTGCACCAGCACCCCGTCCATGCGGTACTTGATCACCAGGCTGGCGGCGTCGCATTCCAGGTGGATGTCGCTGGCCTGGAACTTCAGCGCGTCGTAGATGGTGGAGTTGACCAGCTTGACCACAGGGCTGCTGTCTTCGCTGATGCGTATCAGCGAGATGTCCTCGATGGTCTGGTCCAGGCCCGCCGTCTCGCCATGGCTGCCGTCCTCCATCATGTCCTGCATGGCCTGCTGCACGCTCTCCTGCTGCACCAGGTAGGCGGCCAGATCGTCGGGATGGGCCAGCGCCACCGTGTAGGCGCAGCCGATGGCGTAGCCGGCCCACTGCAGCGTGTCCTCGGCGAAGGGATTGCCGATCACCAGCACCGGCGCCGCGCCGGCGGCGACGGCCTCGCCCCCCTCGCGCAGCAGCACGCAGTCGCGCTGCGCGCAGTCGGTGTAGGACAGCAGGTCGAACGCCGGCAGCGCCGCCTGCAGCCTGCTCATCGGCCAGGCCGGGTAGCAGAACAGCGCGGCCAATTGGCGCGTGAGCTCTTCCGGCGTCAGGCCGCAGGCTTCCTGCAGCAGCGCCATGGCCGGCCGGCCCTGCGCCAGCGCGGCGGCGCGCGCGCCGTGCAGCATCTCGGGGCTGAGGACAGCCGGTTCGCGTGCGTTCATGACAGACTCCCGGCCAACTCGAAGATCGGCATATACATCAAGACGACCACGCCGCCGATCACCACGCCGATCACCGTCATCAGCACAGGCTCCAGCAGGCGCGAGGCCCAGTCCACCCAACGCGCGAATTCCTCGTCGTGGAACTTGGCCGAGCGTTCCAGCATGTCGCCCAGGCGGCCGGTGTTCTCGCCGACCTTGAGCAGCGACTGCGCCACCGGCGTGGCCAGCGCGTTCTGTTCCAGCGCGGTGGAAAACGGCAGCCCCTGTTCCACCGCGCGGCGCGTCTGGACCAGCTGCACCTGCTGGGCCGGCAGCAGCATGGCGTTGGTCATCGCCAGCGCCTTCGATAAAGGTATGCCGGCGTGCAGCAGCAGCGACAGCGCGCGGTAGAAGCGCGCCAGGCGGAACTCGGCGGCCTTGGCCGACAGCACCGGCAGGCGCAGGATGGCCAGCACCAGCCGCCCGCGCAGCGCCGCGTTGCCCAGGCCGAGCACCACGCCCAGCAACACGCCGGCCAGCGCGCCGGCGCACAGCCACGGATGCGCGGCCAGCGCCTGGCCGAACGACAGCAGCATGCGCGAGGCCCACGGGATCTCGCGCCCCGAGCCTTCGTACACCACGCTGAACTTGGGCACCACATACCCCATCAGGAACAGCGTGACCAGCGTGCCCACCACCAGCAGCATGGCCGGGTAGATGGCGGCCGAGACCAGCTTCTTGCGGATGGCGTCGAACTGCAGCTGGTAGCCGACGAAGCGCGCCAGCGCCTCCGGCAGGTTGCCCGAGCGCTCGGCCGCGTGCACGGTGGCGACATACAGTTCGGGGAAGACGGCCGGGAAATCGGCCAGCGTGTCGGAGAAGCTTTTCCCCTGCTGCAGCGAGCGCTGGATCGCGGCCAGCGTGGCGCGCGCGCCGCTGCGGGTTTCCTTGTTGAGCAAGGTGGCGGTGGCCTCGCCCAGGTTCAGGCCTGCCTCCAGCAGGGCCAATAGCTCCTGGCTGAATTGCAGCAGCGGGAAGGCCTGCTGGCCCGGGCGCGCGGACGCACGCGCCCCCGCACCCATGGATTCGGTACTGCCGATGGCCAGCACGCGCCAGCCGTTGCGCGCCGCCTGGCGGATCGCCTCCGCCTCGCTGGCGGCGTCGATCGCTATGGTTTGCGGGCCTGACGGTCCGCCCTGCACTTGGAGATGAAACTGCATCGCTTGCTCAGCCAGGAAAAAAACGAGGCGGCGATGGACTGCCGCCCCGGCAAAAAAACAGCCCCGTCGGGTCAGGCGGGGACTGTCTTACCACATTTACTGGGTGATCAGGCTGACCTTGTCCACCACGAACGACGTTTGCAGCGACGAGTCCTCGTTCATCGCGAACGACAGCGTGACGGTCTGGCCTTTGTACGCGAGCATGTTGAAGGTGCGGACCTGATAGCCGGTCGCCGCGTTCACGTTCGAGTACGTGGCCAGGGTGCCCAGCACCGAGCCGGCGCTGTTCTTCACGGTCACCACCAGCTTGTCGTAGGCGGTGCTGCCCGTTTCAGCGGTGTCGATGTGCAGCGCGAAGGTCAGCGTGGCCGCGGTGGCGGTCGACGGGATCGTCACGGCCTGGGTGATGGTCTCCGAGGCGGTGGTGCCGTTCCCGCCCAGCCAGGCGAACTTGCTGCCCTCGTAGGCGGTCTGGCCGCTGTAGTTGCCGATCACGCCGGTGGTGCCGCTCCAGCCGGTGATGCCGGACTCGAAGCCGCCGTTGGTCACGCGCTCGGTGGTGCCGCCGGTGCTGCCGACGGTCAGCGTGGCGTTGCCCGACGTGGCGGTCTTGACCGGCGACGACGAGTCGCTGACCACGGCGTTGAACACCGCGCCGTTGTCGGTGGCCTGCGCCGTCAGCGAGTAGGTGGCCGAGGTGGCGCCGCTGATGACGGCGCCGTTGCGGTACCACTTGTAGGTGTACGGCGAGGTGCCGCCGCTGGCGCCCACGCTGAACGAGGCGGTGGCGCCGGCTGCCACGCTCACGTTCGACGGCTGGGTGGTGATCGACACGCCGCCGGTGGCGCCGGTTTCGTCGATGTCGGCGCCGACGTTGATCGCCGCGTAGGCGCGCTGCACCGCGATCGCTTCCTTCGACCCCGCGCCATACAGCTCGGTGGCGGCGGCCAGCACCTTGTTGCGGGCGTCGGCGTAGTTGGTCGACGAGGTGAACTTGGTGGTGTTGGCCTTGAACCAGATGCGGAACGCCTTGTCGTTGCCGATGCCGGTCATCGCGGCCGGGCTCTTGACCAGGTATTTCGAGTAGTAGTCGCTGGTCGAGCTGGCGTTCGAGCCCTGCGACAGGAAGTAGAACATGCGGTTGTTCGGGCCGCTGGAGTAGTGCACGTTGAGGCTGCCGATCGAGCTGCTCCAGGCGTCCGGGCTGCTGCCGTCCTTGCTTGGCTTGTACATCCAGCGCAGCGGCTGGCCGGATTTGCTGATCTCCTTGCCCATCATCCAGTCGTTGCCGGAGGCCGGGATCACGGTGCCGGTGCCGCCGTTGCGCGCGTAGGCTTCCACCATCTCGCCGCCGATGTCCGAGTTCGACTCGTTCAAGCCGCCCGATTCGCCCGAGTAGGTCAGGTTGGAGGTGGCGTCGGTGACGCCGTGCGACATCTCGTGGCCGATCACGTCGATCGAGCCGAGGCTGTAGAAGCTGGAGCCGTCGCCGATGTACATGCACTTGCAGCTCGGGTCGAAGAAGGCGTTGTCGTACTGTGTGTCGACGTGGGCGGCGATGTAGGTGGCGGTGTTGTTACCGTCCAGAGACTGCCAGCCCAGCACGTTCTTCAGCGCGTCGTAGGTGTTCATCAGGCCCCACAGCGCGTTGACCGCGGCGGTCTGGCCGTTGGCGTTGGTGGTGCTGCCGCCGTTGATGTATTGCTGGCCGTCGCCCCAGGTGTTGCTGGTGTTGGTGTAGATGCTGCCGGCGTTCGGGCTGTCGGCCGAACTGTGGTTGGCGTTGGTGATCGCCATGCCGCCGTAGGTGCCGCCGGTGCCCCGCGTGGAGTCGAGCATCTTGTAGGTGCTGCCCGACAGCGAGGTCTGGATCGGCACCTGGCCGTTGTACTGGCTGTTGCCGGTGCCGACCACGGTCTGCAGCGCCTTCCACTGGGCGATCACGGCGCCGGTCTTGGCGTTGACCATGGTGTCGAAGTAGACCAAGCGGCCCTTGTCGGCCATGCGGGTCTTGACGTAGTAGGCCAGCTCGTAGTGGTCGACCACTTCCTCCAGGTCCATGGCGTTGAGCGCCGACTCGGCCTTGTTCACGGCCGAGGCCACGCGCACCGATTTCATCACCGGATAGATCAGCAGTTCGGCGCTGGGTTGCCAGCGGTGGGTGCCGCTCGGCGCGACCGCCTTGACCACCAGCGCGATGGCGTCGTTGGCGCCCAGCGTCGGCGTCCAGTCGGCCGGGGCGACCGTGCTCGAGCGGCCGTGCGACGCGGCGGCCGGCGCGTCCAGCGCGGCGCGGCGGTCCGCCACCGACTCGCTGATGATGTCGCCGGCGCTGTTGGTGACGATCACCGATTCCGAACCGAACACGCGCAGGCCCTTGTACGTGTGGTCGGCGCGGGTGATCTTCTCGCCCACCACGCCCGGGTGCTGGCTGGCGATGCGGAAGCTGTGGTCGGCGGACAGGCCGCGCTGGCTGTCGAGCGCGGTCATCCTGGCCACCAGCCCGGCGCTCTCTTGTGGAGAGGACTGGGCCACCGGCGCGGACATGAGCTGTGCCGCCGCTTGGGCTGCGTTGGACGCCATCATCGGCAATGCGGCGACGACGGATGCAGCGAGTAGGGTCATACGTAAATTCATCTCTTCTCCATGGGGTCTGATTGTTTTCGCTAGGTGCGGCCTTGGCCGGGATGGTGGCCAACTCGGCGTTCCCGGCGCCGCGGCGGCGGTTGGCCGCGCGGCGTTTTGGTGCGGCTAAAACGGCGAGTAGGGGCGACACTATTCCTGTCGCGCTCACGAAGTCAAAAAACTTGGAAAATTAGTCGCGGAAGAAAAAAATGTCTGAAATGAGACACTGGCGCGGAGGACGGTGTGGCTGGCATACCAGAAGTTGACGGCAGGATTGCGCACGATAGGAGCGTTTTGTCTTATATCAACAACGAACTAGGCACAGGGCTCTATTTTCGGTGGCTACGCAACACTATGCCCAATTTTTCAGCAAATCGTGGTTGCAGAATTCTAATATTGCGAATTAAACTAATTGACGCCAGCGCGAATTATGGTTCGTGACTGGCATATAAAAAGCGCAGGGCACGACCCTTGGTAACAAGCGCAACGGGAACCACAGGAAGAAAATAATGACCGCACACCCAACGCACAATGTCAGTTCCGCCCGCGCACTGCGCGCCGCCCACACCACGGCGCCGCCACCGCTCTAGCATCGTCCTCCATTTGTCACCGCTTGCCGCATCCTGACTGCCGCCGCGCCTCCATCCGGGGCGCCGGCAGCGGTTTGCGTCGCCGCGCGGGCGCCGACCACGGCGCGGCGCGCGGCGCAGCGCCTGCTGTTAGTTGAGTTTTTGTCCGCCGGCGCGCGGACAGGGGGAGCTTGTATGCTGTCGATTGCTACCAAAGTTGAACGCATCGTCATGGATTCGTCGTTTCTCACCGAAGGGTTGCGGCGCAATCTGATCAATCTGTCGGAGTTGGCGCGCCAGCTGCAGCCGCAGCTCGAGAGCGACATGTGGAAGCCGGTCGGCCAGGCGGCCGTGGTGATGGCGCTGCGCCGCGTGGCCGAGCGCCTGCCCGAGGCCAGCAACCAGCCGCTGGCGCTGGCGCAGAAGACCGGCGAGCTGACCACCCGCACCGAGCTGACCGAGTACACCTACCGCTATTCGGACAGCACCAATGAATGCCACCGGCGGCTGCTGTCGAAGGCCGAGCCGATGCGCGGCGCCTTCGTCACGGTCACGCGCGGGGTGAACGAGGTGATGGTCATCAGCAGCCGCGTGCTGACCACGATGGTGGAGGAGGTGTTCGCCGGCGAGCGGCTATTGGCGCGCCAGGACAACCTGAACGCGGTGACCTTGCACCTGAATCCGGACACCAGCCGCACGCCCGGCATCTATCACGCCATCCTCAAGCAGCTGGCGTGGGACAAGATCAACCTGGTCAACATGATCTGCACCTACACCGAGCTGACCATCCTGCTGGAGCAGAACCAGACCGGCGCGGCGTTCTCTGTACTGTCGAAGATCGTGACGCAGTAGGCGGCCTGGCCGCTCAGGCCATCCAGAAGAACACTGCGGTCATGCGCTTGTCGCCGTGGTCGCAGCCGAAGTAGCCGCTGGCCGAGTGCACCAGGTTGGCGCGGTACAGCAGCATGCGGTTGAAGCGGTTGTCGATGCGCTGCTCCTCGTGCCAGGCCTGCGGTGGCAGGCTGGTCACGCCGAGCGCCTCGCGCAGGTTGGCGTGCGGCGGGCTGCAGTAGTTGCCGCCCAGCGTGCCGTCCGGGTAACGCAGGCGGTAGAACGAGGTGCCGGCCGCCGGCAGCGGATCGGGCGACAGGTAGATCACGGCGGCGTAGCGGCACAGCTTGAGCGAATCGGTGTGCGGGCGCGGGCCCGACTCGATGCCGCCCACCAGCTGCACGTAGTTGTGGTTGAGGGTGCTGCCCTGCGGCGTGGCTTCCTGCCACAGCTTCTTCGCGCCGGTGACCTTTTTGACCCAGGCTTCCACCCGCGCCAGTTCGTCCGGCAGCAGCGCGCCCTTGCTGCGCATGCCTGGCCACGGTTCCGGGCGGTGCGGCGCGCCCAGCTCCCAGTCCTCGCGCGCGAAGCAGCGTTGGGCCACCTCCTGCGCGTTCGGCAGGATGTCGTCGATGACCCAGTAGTCGCGCCCCGCTTGCGGTTTGCGGTAGGTGAGCGTCGGGCGCGCCATGGCCTTTATTTGGCCAGCTGTTCGCGCACGCGCGCGATGGCCTTGCGCACCTGGTTCGGCGCGGTGCCGCCCACGTGGTCGCGCGCGGCCACCGAGCCTTCCAAGGTCAGCACGGCGAACACGTCGTCGTCGATCAGCGTGGAGTAGACGCGCAGCTGGTCCAGCGACATTTCCGACAGGTCGATCTTCAGGTCGTCGCAGGCGCGCACCGCGTGGGCCACGGCTTCGTGGGCGTCGCGGAACGGCAGGCCTTTCTTGACCAGGTAGTCGGCCAGGTCGGTCGCGGTGGCGTAGCCCTGCAGCGCGGCGGCGCGCATCGCTTCCGGCTTGACGCTGATGCCGCCGGCCATGTCGGCGAAGATGCGCAGCGTGTCGACCACGGTGTCGACGGTGTCGAACAGCGGTTCCTTGTCTTCCTGGTTGTCCTTGTTGTAGGCCAGCGGCTGGCCTTTCATCAGGGTCAACAGGCCCATCAGGTGGCCGTACACGCGGCCGGTCTTGCCGCGCGCCAGTTCCGGCACGTCCGGGTTTTTCTTTTGCGGCATGATCGACGAGCCGGTGCAGAAGCGGTCGGCGATGTCGATGAAGCCCACGCGTGGGCTCATCCAGATCACCAGCTCTTCCGACATGCGCGACACGTGGGTCATGATCAGCGAGGCGGCGGCGGTGAACTCGATGGCGAAGTCGCGGTCCGAGACGGCGTCCAGCGAGTTGTGGCAGACGTCGTCGAAGCCCAGCGTCTGCGCCACGCGCACGCGGTCGATCGGGAAGGTGGTGCCGGCCAGCGCGGCCGCGCCCAGCGGCAGGCGGTTGACGCGCTTGCGGCAGTCGGCCATGCGCTCGGCGTCGCGGCCGAACATCTCGACGTAGGCCAGCATGTGGTGGCCGAAGGTGATCGGCTGCGCCACCTGCATGTGGGTGAAGCCGGGCATGATGGTGTCGGCGTTCTTCTCGGCCAGGTCGGTCAGCGCGCCGCGCAGCGCGGCCAGCAGCTCGAGCACGTCGTCGATGGCCGAGCGCACGTACAGGCGGATGTCGGTGGCCACCTGGTCGTTGCGCGAGCGGCCGGTGTGCAGGCGCTTGCCGGCGTCGCCCACCAGTTCGGTCAGGCGTTTTTCGATGTTCAGGTGGACGTCTTCCAGGTCCAGCAGCCATTCGAACTGGCCGGCTTCGATCTCGGCGGCGATTTGCGCCATGCCGCGCTCGATCTCGGCGCGGTCGGCGGCGCTGATGATGCCCTGCGCGGCCAGCATCTCTGCGTGGGCCAGCGAGCCCTGGATGTCGGCCTTGGCCAGGCGCTTGTCGAAGAAGACCGAAGCGGTGTAGCGTTTGACCAGGTCCGAGACGGGTTCGTTAAAACGGGCCGACCAGGCTTCGCTTTTTTTGGAAAGTTGTGCTGTCATAGTGGGGCAGGCGTGTGCGGTGATTGATGTCAGCAGCGATTATAAACCGCCAGCTGCTCAAAAATATGTCAACATTACCATTTTGCCCACCGAAATCATGACGACTCTGCACATCAGCACCAACAAAGCGGACCTGGACGTGCCGCTGATCCATCAATTCATCAGCGAGCAGTCGACGTGGGCGATCGGCATGCCGCTGGCGGTGCTGGAGCGGGCGATCGAGCATTCGCTGTGCTTTGGCGCCTACCTGGACGGGCGGCAGGTCGGCTTCGCGCGGGTGGTGACGGACCGCGCCACCTTCGCCAACCTGGTCGACGTGTTCGTGCTGCCGGAGGTGCGCGGGCGCGGCTACGGCAAGCAGCTGGTGGAGGCGGTGCTGGCGCATGCCGATTTGCAGAACCTGCGCCGCTTCACGCTGGCGACCGGCGACGCGCACGGGCTGTACGCGCAGTACGGCTTCACCGCGCCGTCCCGGCCGGCGACGCTGATGGAGCGCTACTTCCCGAATATCTACAGCAACTAAAAACAGTGGGGTCAAGTCTGACATTCGGACACGAGCTCTTCCGTAGCGGCCGCTACGGAAGAGCTCGTGTCCGAATGTCAGACTTGACCCCAAATTGCTTTATTGCCAGTTCATCAGGCAGGGCGGGACCAGCAGGGCCAGCGCCAGCACGGCGTAGATCAGTTGCAGCGGCACCATCCACTTGGCCCAGGTGATCCAGGGGATGCGCGCCAGCGCCAGGACGCCGACCGTGATGCCCGATGTCGGGATCATCGGCGTGGTGAATTCGCCGAACTGGAACGCCAGGATCGCGGTCTGCCGCGTGACGCCCACCAGGTCGGCCAGCGGCGCCATGATCGGCATCGTCAGCGCGGCCTGGCCGCTGCCGGAGTGGATGAAGAAGTTGATCACGGTCTGGATGCCGAACATCTTCCACGCCGAGAAGATCGGGCTGGACGACTGCACCAGCGGCATCAGCGCATGTAGCATGGTGTCGATGATGTGGGCGTCGCGCGCCAATATCATCGTGCCGCGCGCCAGTGCGATCACCAGCGCCGTGCCCACCAAATCGCGCGCGCCCTGGATGAAGCCTTCGACGATCTGGTTCGAGTCGAGCCCGCCCACCAGGCCGATGACGATGCCCATCGTCAGGAACAGCGCGGCGATTTCGTGGATGTACCAGTCGTAGCCCACCACGCCGCCCACCATGACGATCAGCGAGCCGACGAAGATCGCCAGCACCAGCTTGTGCCGCCCCGTCATGCCGTGGAATTCGCCCAGGCCGTGCGGCTGCTCGCGGCGCTTGTCCTGGTCCAGCGCCCAGGTCGGGCTCAGTTCCGGCGTCTTCTTGACGCGCGCGGCGTACCACATCAGGAACACGATGGTGACGGCGGTGGCGATCACCCACACGATCACCCGGTAGGCCCAGCCGGAAAACACCGGCACCCCGGCGATGCCTTGCGCGATGCCGACGTTGAACGGATTGAGGAACGCGGCCGAGAAGCCGACCTGCGAGCCGAGGAAGGGGATCGAGACGCCGGTGATGGTGTCATACCCCAAGGCCAGCGCCAGCGGCACGAAAATCAGTATAAACGGTATGGCTTCCTCGTTCATGCCGAAGGTGGCGCCGCCGATCGAGAACATGGTGACGAACACCGGGATCAGCGCCCGCTGGATGAACACCGAGCTGTCGTGCGCGCGCGCCAGCGACTTGATCATCGAGTCGACCGCCTCGGTCTTTTGCAGCACGGCGAAGGCGCCGCCGACGATCAGCACGAAGCCGATGATCAGCGCGGCGTCGACAAAGCCGTTGATCGGCGCCTTCATCAGCGCCGTCAGCCCCTGCGGCGCGCTGGCGATGTAGTGGAAGCTGGCCGGGTCGATCAGCTGCTTGCCGTTGACCAGGTGGGTGTCGTACTTGCCGCCCGGGACCAGCCAGGTGGCGCCGGCGATCAGCGCCAGGATGATGAACAGCAGGACGAAGGTGTGCGGCAGCTTGAATTTTTTGGTGGTCATCTTATTGGCTCAGCAGGTCGCCGGCGCGGTAGGCCTGGGCGCCGGCGATTTTGCCGACGTTCATGCCACGGATCACGTGGCGGTGCGCGCTGCGCGCGAAGAACACGCCGGCCACGCCGGCGCGGATCACCGTGGTGTCGCCGCTGACCGGGTCGATCAGGTCGGCGATGGCGTCGCCCGGCGCCACCCGCGCGCCCAGCTCGCGCGTGTAGACCAGGATGCCGGCGTGCGGCGCGTACAGCGGTTCGACTCCTTCCAGCGGCGTGGCCGCGCACAGCGGCGCCGGCAGCACGGCCACGCCGCTGGAAGGAGTCGAACC
>NZ_WWCX01000042.1:0-57756 GCF_009857655.1 Duganella vulcania | reverse complement strand
GCCGGCGGCGGCCACGGCGCGGCCCAGGCCTCGTATGGCGCGGCCGTGATCGACGACGACACGGCGCCGCCGCCGCATGCGCAGTTCCGCTGGAGCTGGCTGGCGCTGGTGGCCGGCTGCGGCGCGTTGCTGTGGCTGGCGCCGATGGCGCTGTTGCTGGCCACGGTGGGCTGGCAGCACACCTACACGCAGATGGCCTGGTTCTTCACCAAGGCCGCCATGCTGACCTTCGGCGGCGCCTACGCGGTGCTGCCCTACGTCTACCAGGGCGCGGTGGCGAATTACGGCTGGCTGAGCGCGACGCAGATGATGGACGGCCTGGCGCTGGGCGAAACCACGCCCGGCCCGCTGATCATGGTGGTGGCGTTTGTCGGCTTTGTGGGCGGTTATGGACAGGCGCCATTCGGCGCGGCGCTGCTGCCGCTGGCGGGCGCGGTGGCGGCGGTGCTGGTGACGTGGTTCACCTTCCTGCCGTCGTTCGTGTTCATCCTGGCCGGCGGTCCGCTGGTCGAAGCCACGCGCGACGACATCAGCTTCACCGCGCCGCTGACCGGCATCACGGCGGCGGTGGTCGGCGTGATCTTGAACCTGGCGCTGTTCTTTGCCTACCACGTGCTGTGGCCGGCGGGATTCGGCGGCGCGCCAGACTGGGGGGCGGCGTTGATCGGCGTGGGAGCGGCGGTGGCCTTGCTGCGCTACCGGCAAAAGGTGCCGCGCGTGATCGCCGCGTGCGCGGTGGCGGGCTTGCTGTTTAAACTGCTGGTGCCGGCATTGTGATTGACGGGCGGCGCCGCTGGCGCTCGCCCGTCAACACAGGCTTAGCCGCCGCAGGCGTCTTCGCAGGCGGTGAGCTCTTCGTTGCACTGGTCGGCAGGCTGGCCAGACTTCATGCACGCCTTATATTCGACGACGCAGTAATGGATGCAGCTGGCCATGGCCGGGGCTGAAGCTGCGCCGATACCGATTGCAAACAAAAACAGTTTCAGTTTCTTATTCATGTAGCTCTCTCCCAAGTGGCTGGACGTGGATGATGCCTGCAACCGTGCTGTCCACACACACGGTCCCCGAATCGGATGCCGCTCAGCCGCCGGCCGGCTTGAGTTGCTGGAGCGCGGCCTCGATGGCCGGCACCTTGTAACCGGTGATGCGGCGGTTGCCGATCAGGATCACCGGCACGGCGGTCTCGCCGAAGCTCTGGTAGTCCCGCTGGCCCTTGCCGCCCTGGCTGATGTCGATATCGGCGTAGGGGATGTGGTGCTCGCTCAGGTAGGCGCGCGTCTGGGCGCAGTAGGGGCAGGTCTTGGTGCCGTACACTGCCACCCTGGTGGCGGCGTCGGGATAGTAGGCCTGGTAGTTGCCTTCGACGTAGGACGGCGCCAGCCATTGCGGCACCCTGGAGGCCACGCGGCCCACACCCAGGCCCAGCGCGAGGATCGCAACGTAGACCAGGCCGGTCTTGATCTTGTTGATGTGCATGCTATTCATATGGCCCTTTGTAAGAGACAGAAGCACATGCCGGATAGGCATTATTGTCTTAGCGCATAAGATTATGCATTCTTCAATTATGCCGATTCTATTGAATTGTCACGCGGCGGCGCGGGTGTAGGAGTTCTGCAACACTTGCTGGAAGGTAGGGACGAAAAAAAACCCCGCAGGGCGAGGTTTTTCACATCTGTTGCTTAAAGAATTAAGCGGACTGGATGTTGGAAGCTTGCTTGCCTTTAGGGCCTTGCGTGACTTCGAATTGAACTTTTTGACCTTCTTTGAGGGTCTTGAAACCGTTCATGTTGATTGCGGAGAAGTGAGCGAACAAATCCTCGCCGCCGTCATCTGGAGTGATGAAGCCAAAACCTTTGGAATCATTGAACCACTTAACTGTACCTGTTGCCATAAAAAGAACTTTCAAAATTAAAACGGATCACACGAGCCATAAAAGCAAGAAGCTTCTTGCCCCCTCCTCACGCCTCACTTCTTATCACCTTGTACATTTCTGCACGCAGTCGATAACGCATTGTTAGCGGACCAAATTCTAAAGTCAAGCAGATTTGTATGCATTTTGCTACTTTTAACCTAATTGGCGAAAAAGCAACTCTTGATTTTGGCTAATGGGTCGCCATCTGCGTCAAGTTCAGAAAACGCGTAAGATGGAAAACAATTGGATGGGCAGTGTGAAATGCCCATTGCATCAACCCCGAAAGCATTAGAATATAAGCGTATGGCAACCAAGCATGACACCGAAACCCTCTTGGAGCGGCAAGCGCTGAAGCCGCCACCTTTGTACCAGGTGGCGTTGCTCAATGATGACTACACCCCGATGGAATTCGTGGTGGCCATCATCCAGGAGTATTTCAACAAAGACCGTGAAACGGCCACGCAGATAATGCTCAGTGTTCATCGCTACGGCAAAGGAGTGTGCGGCGTGTTCTCAAAAGATATAGCCTGTACCAAAGTGGAGTTCGTTTTAACGCATGCACGCAAGGCGGGGCATCCCCTGCAATGTGTGATGGAGGAAGTATGATTGCGCAGGAATTAGAAGTAAGTTTGCACATGGCGTTTGTCGAAGCTCGGCAGGCACGGCACGAATTCATCACGGTGGAGCACTTGCTGCTGGCCCTGCTTGACAATCCTTCGGCCGCCGAAGTGTTGCGCGCTTGCGCCGTCAACATTGAAGACCTGCGCAAAACCTTGACCAACTTCATCGGCGACAACACGCCGACCGTGCCTGGCACGGGCGAAGTGGACACCCAGCCTACGCTCGGCTTCCAACGCGTGATCCAGCGCGCCATCATGCACGTGCAGTCGGCGTCCAATGGCAAGAAGGAAGTCACCGGCGCCAACGTGCTGGTGGCCATCTTCGGCGAGAAGGACTCGCACGCGGTCTACTACCTGCACCAGCAGGGCGTCACGCGCCTGGACGTGGTCAACTTCATTTCGCACGGCGTGCGCAAGGACCAGCAGTCCGATGCCGCCAAGGCCTCGGAAGGCGTGGAAGAGGGCGCCCCGGGCGGCGAAGGCCAGACCAAGGAAAGCCCGCTCGACCAGTTCACGCAAAACCTGAACAAGGCCGCCGCCGAGGGCAAGATCGATCCGCTGATCGGCCGCGAAGATGAGGTCGACCGCGTGATCCAGATCCTGTGCCGCCGCCGCAAGAACAATCCGCTGCTGGTAGGCGAAGCCGGCGTGGGCAAGACCGCCATCGCCGAGGGCCTGGCCTACCGCATCACCCAGAACGACGTGCCGGAAATCCTGCAGAACGCCATCGTCTACTCGCTGGACATGGGCGCGCTGCTGGCCGGCACCAAGTACCGCGGCGATTTCGAGCAGCGCCTGAAGGCCGTGCTGAAACAGCTCAAGGACAATCCGAACGGCATCCTGTTCATCGACGAGATCCACACCATCATCGGTGCCGGCTCGGCCTCGGGCGGCACGCTGGACGCGTCCAACCTGCTCAAGCCAGCCCTGGCCAACGGCCAGCTGAAATGCGTCGGCGCGACCACCTACACCGAGTTCCGCGGCGTGTTTGAAAAAGACCACGCCCTGAGCCGCCGCTTCCAGAAAGTGGACGTCAACGAGCCGACCGTCGAGCAAACCGTGCAGATCCTGCGCGGCCTGAAGTCGCGCTTCGAGGAACACCACGGCGTGAAGTACTCGTCGTCGGCGCTGTCGACTGCAGCCGAGCTGGCGGCCCGCTTCATCAACGACCGCCACCTGCCGGACAAGGCCATCGACGTCATCGACGAAGCCGGTGCAGCCCAGCGCATCCTGCCGAAGTCGAAGCAGAAGAAAACCATCGGCAAGACCGAGATCGAGGACATCATCGCCAAGATCGCGCGCATCCCGCCGCAGACCGTCAACCAGGACGACCGCAGCAAGCTGCAGACCATCGACCGCGACCTGCGCAACGTGGTGTTCGGCCAGGATCCGGCAATCGAAGCGCTGGCCTCGGCGATCAAGATGGCGCGCGCCGGCCTGGGCAAGACCGACAAGCCGATCGGCTCCTTCCTGTTCTCCGGTCCGACCGGCGTCGGCAAGACCGAGGTGGCCAAGCAGCTGGCCTTCATCCTCGGTATCGAGCTGATCCGCTTCGACATGTCCGAGTACATGGAGCGTCACGCCGTGTCGCGCCTGATCGGCGCGCCGCCGGGCTACGTTGGTTTCGACCAGGGCGGCCTGCTGACCGAAGCCATCACCAAGAAACCGCACGCGGTGCTGCTGCTGGACGAGATTGAAAAAGCCCACCCGGACATTTTCAACATCCTGCTGCAGGTGATGGACCACGGCACGCTGACCGACAACAACGGACGCAAGGCCGACTTCCGCAACGTGATCATCATCATGACCACCAACGCGGGCGCCGAGAGCTTGCAGAAGACCTCGATCGGCTTCACCAATTCCAAGCAGGCAGGCGACGAGATGGCCGACATCAAGCGCATGTTCACGCCGGAGTTCCGCAACCGTATCGACGCCACCATCAGCTTCCGTGCGCTGGACGAGGAAATCATCCTGCGCGTGGTCGACAAGTTCCTGATGCAGCTGGAAGAGCAGCTGCACGAGAAGAAAGTCGAAGCGGTGTTCAGCGAGAAGCTGCGCAAGTTCCTGGCGAAGAAGGGCTTCGATCCGCTGATGGGCGCGCGGCCGATGGCGCGCCTGATCCAGGACATGATCCGCAAGGCGCTGGCCGACGAGCTGTTGTTCGGCCGCCTGGTCACCGGTGGCCGCGTGACGGTCGACCTGGACGACAAGGACCAGGTCAAGCTGGAATTCCCGGAACCGCCGGACGCCGCGCCGACGCTCCCGCCGGAGACCGTCGAAGTCGAATAAGCCGCCCAGGCTCGACAAGAAACCCGCCCACGCAAGTGGAGCGGGTTTTTTTTATGCCCGTTGCCATATCGCAAAAAGCATACGGGGTGAAATAAACGTTATTCCGTTTGCACAAAGCTGTGCCAGAATTGTCGTTCCATTTGACAAACATTGAAACTGTCCCATGACCCTGTCCCGCCCGCTCTCCCTGATGTTCATGTCCGCCGGCCTGCTGTCCGGCACCGCCTCCGCCGCTGACGCCTATTACCGCTATCCCGCCATCCGTGGCGAAACCGTGGTCTTCACCGCCGAGGGCGACCTGTGGAAGACCGGCCTGCACGGCGGCGCCGCGCAGCGCCTGACCACCCACCCGGCGGCCGAGACCAACGCCGCCATCTCGCACGACGGCAAATGGATGGCCTTCTCGGCCTCCTACGAAGGCGGGCAGGAAGCCTACGTGATGCCGCTGGACGGCGGCCTGCCCAAGCGCATCACGTTTGAAAACAGCGCGGTGAATGTGCTGGGCTGGACCGCGCAGGGCGAGGTGCTGGTGACCACGCTCGACACCAAGGGCCCGTCGCGCAACAACGTCATCGCGGCGGTCAAGCCGGGCGACCTGCAGCGTCGCGTGTTCCCCGTGGCCGACGCCAACGACGCCGTGCTCGACGACGCCGGCAAGACGCTGTACTTCACCCGCAACGGCCTGGCACTGACCAACGACAACGTGAAGAACTACCGGGGCGGCGCGCACGCGCGGCTGTGGCGCTACGACTTGTCCGGCGGCGCGGAAGCGGTGCCGCTGCTGGCCTCCGACGCCGGCAACAACAAGCGGCCTATGTGGTGGCAGGGCCGCCTGTATTTCATCAGCGACCGCGGCGGCTCCGACAACCTGTGGTCGATGGCGCCCGACGGCAGCGATCCGCGCCAGCTGACCAACCACACCGGCTGGGATGTGCGCAACGCCGCATTGGGCGACGGCCGCATTGCCTACCAGCTGGGCGCCGACCTGCACGTGCTGGACCTGGCGGCCGCGAAGGACGAGCAGCTGGCCATCAACCTGGTCTCGGACTTCGACCAGCAGCGCGCCCGCCAGATCCGCTCGCCGCTGGACAACCTGACCAACGTCCAGATCTCCGGCAAGGATGAACGCCTGGTGCTGACCGCGCGCGGCCGCGTGAGCGTGGCCGGCACCGGCTCGCTGCGCCGGGTTGAAATCGCCGTGCCGCCTGGCGCGCGCGCCCGCGAGGCGGTCTTCAGCCACGACGACAAGTGGGTCTACGCCATCGTCGACAGCACTGGCGAAAACGAGATCTGGAAATTCGCCGCCGACGGTTCCGGCAAGGGCGAGCAGCTGACCAAGGACGGCAACAACCATCGCTGGCAGCTGTATCCATCACCGGACGGCCGCTGGCTGGCTCACACCGACAAGAAAGGCCGCCTGTGGATGCTGGACCTGGCGACCAAGGCCAACACCGTCATCGACGATGGCAGCAAGGCCGGCAACGACCGGCACGAGGACATCCAGTGGTCCGGCGACAGCAAGAACCTGGCGCTGGTACGCGCCGCCAGCATCGAGCAGCGCAACCAGATCGGCCTGTACAACCTCGAATCGAAACAGCTGGCCTTCGTCACCGGCGACCGTTACAACTCGGTCTCGCCAGCGTTTTCGCCGGATGGCAAATGGCTGTACTTCCTCTCGGCCCGCAACTTCCAATTGGCGAACGGTTCGCCGTGGGGCGACCGCAACATGGGGCCGGTGTTCGACAAGCGCACCGGCGTGTACGCGCTGGCGCTCCAGCCGGGCAACCGCTTCCCCTTCAAGCCGGACGATGAACTGAACAAGCCGGGCGACAAGCCGGCCGAGGGCGCGGCGGAAAAGGCCGTCGAGCAGGCCGCCGAGAAGGCGGTGGAAAAAGCCGTGGCCAAGGCCGTGCCGGAAAAGAAAACCGGCAAGGCGCTGCCGGCCATCGTCTACGCGGGTCTGGCGGACCGGCTGTACGAAGTGCCGCTGGCCGCCGGTAACTACCGCAACCTGGAGCTGGACGAGAAGCGCCTGTACTTCCTCGACGCCGACGGCAACGATGGCAAGGCCAATTTGAAAACGCTGGCGATCGCCGCCAACGGCCCGCAGCCGGAAGTCTTCGTCAGCGGCGTGCGCGAATACGACCTGGCCTTCGACAAGAAGCACCTGTACTACCGCACCTTCGCCGCCAGCGGCCCTGGCGACATGCTGGTGGTGGAGGCGGGTGCCAAGGTGCCGGCCGACGTCTCCAAGGCCAAGGTCAAGGTGGATGACTGGACCTTCACCTCCAACCCGCGCCTGGAGTGGACGCAGATGTTCAACGACGCCTGGCGCATGCATCGCGACTTCCTGTACGACGCCAAGATGCGCGGCGTGAACTGGACCGGCGTGCGCGCCAAGTACGCGCCGCTGGTCGAGCGCGTGACCGACCGCGCGGAACTGAACGACGTGCTGGGCATGATGATCAGCGAAGTGGGCGCGCTGCACTCGCAGATCGCGCCCGGCGACGTGCGCCGTCCAGCGCCGGAAGGCGCGCCTGCAGGACTGGGCGCGCTGCTCACGCGCAGCGCGGATGGCTACCGCGTCGACCACATCTACCGCAGCGAACCGGAGCTGCCGTCCGAACGCGGCCCGCTGCTGCAGCCGGATGTGGACGTGAAGGAGGGCGACGTCATCACCGCCGTCAACGGCAAGCCGGTGCTGGAGGCGCGCGACATCGCCGACCTGCTGCTGAACCAGGCCGACAAGCAGATGCTGCTGCAGGTGAAGCGCAAGGAAGGCGGCACACGCTCGGTCATCGTCACGCCGGTCAACATGGCCAAGCAGGCAGGCCTGCGCTACAGCGACTGGGAGCAGAGCCGTGCGCGCCAGGTGGATGCCGCGTCCAAGGGCCGCATTGGCTACCTGCACCTGCGCGCCATGGGCCCGCGCGACATCGCCTCGTTCGCGCGCGACTTCTACGCCAACGTCAATCGCGAAGGCCTGATCATCGACGTGCGCCGCAACAACGGCGGCAATATCGACAGCTGGGTGATCGAAAAGCTGCTGCGCAAAGCCTGGGCCTTCTGGTCGTCGCCGGGCGCGCTGCCGGCGCCGAACATGCAGAACACCTTCCGTGGGCATCTGGTGGTGCTGGTCGATGAATATACCTATTCGGACGGCGAGACTTTCGCGGCCGGCATCAAGGCGCTGGGACTGGCGCCGCTGGTGGGCAAGCGCACGGCGGGCGCCGGCGTCTGGCTCAGCGATAACAACCGCCTGAGCGACAACGGCATGGCGCGCGTCGCCGAGAACGGCCAGTTCAACACCGCCGATGGCCAATGGCTGATCGAAGGCGTGGGCGTATCGCCGGACGTGGAGGTGGACAACCTGCCGCACGCCACGTACCAAGGCCAGGACCGCCAGCTGGAGGTGGCGCTGGAGCTGTTGGACAAGAAGCTGAAGGAGCAGCCGGTCAAGCCCTACCAGCCGCAAGCCATCCCCGCACTGAAATAGCCCCGGTCATTCCCGCGCACGCGGGAATCCATGCTGAGTCAATGAACACGCTGCCTATGGATTCCCGCCTGCGCGGGAATGACGGGCGGCTGAGGAGACGAAATGAAGCACATAATATCCGTCGCCGCCGCGCTGCTGACGATCAGCCACGGCGCGCTGGCGCTGCCCAGCACCACCGACACGCGCATGCTGACCGAGCCCGCGCTGTCGGCGCAGCACCTGGCCTTCATCTACTCGGGTGACGTGTGGCTGGCGAACCGCGACGGCTCGTCGCCGCGACGGCTGACCTCCGATCCGGGCGAGAAATCCAACCCGGTGTTTTCGCCCGACGGCAAATCGATCGCCTACAGCGCGCAGGTCGACGGCAATATCGACGTCTACCTGCTGCCGGTTGAAGGCGGAGTACCGAAGCGCCTGACCTACCACCCCGGCGCGGACGTGGTGCAAAGCTTCACGCCGGACGGCAAGGCGGTGATGTTCACATCCCCGCGCGCGGCGTTCAACAACCGCTATCGCAAGCTGTTCACAGTGCCGGTGCCTGGCGGCGTGGAGACCGAACTGGAAGTGCCGAACGCCGCCCGCGCCGGCTGGTCGCCGGACGGCAAGCAGATCGTCTACAACCCGTTCTCGCCGGCCTTCATGCAGTGGAAGCACTATCGCGGCGGCACCAACTCCATCCTGTGGCTGTTCAACCGCGCCGACAAATCGGTGCAGCAGATTCCGCAGCCCGCCACGCATTCGAACGACGTCGATCCGGTTTGGGTTGGCGACACCGTCTACTTCCGCTCCGACCGCGACGGCGAATTCAATCTCTACGCCTACGACACCAGGAGCAAAGCCGTGCGCGCGTTGACCCAGCATACCGACTTCCCGGTGCTGAACATCGCCGCCGGCGGTGGCGGCATCGTCTACGAGCAGGCGGGCTACCTGCACGCGCTGGACCTGGCCAGCGGACAGTCGCGCAAGCTCACCATCGGCGTGAACAGCGACCTGGGAGCCTCGCGCCCGCGCTGGGTCAGCGGCGCCAAGTACATCCGCAATGCATCGATCTCGCCGTCCGGCGCGCGCGTGGCGTACGAGTTCCGTGGCGAGATCGTCACCATCCCCGCGGATAAAGGCGATGTGCGCAACCTGACCCATACGCCGGCCGCGCACGAGCGCTCGCCGGCATGGTCGCCGGATGGCCGCTCCGTCGCCTACTTCTCGGACGAATCGGGCGAATACGCGCTGCACATCCGCGCGCAGGACGGCAAGGGTGAACCGCGCAAGTTCAAGCTCACCGGCGCTGGCTTCTACGACAACCCGGTCTGGTCGCCGGACAGCAAAAAGATCGCCTACACCGACAACGCCTGGACGCTGTATGTGATGGACGTCGCCACCGGCACGATCAAGAAGATCGCCAGCGAGCCGCTGTACGGCGTGAACAAGACGCTGCGCGCCGCATGGGCGCCGGACTCGCGCTGGATCGCCTACGCGCTCAATTCGATGACCTACACCCGCAGCGCCTACATCTACTCGCTGGAGCAGAACAAATCGTGGCCGGTGACGGACGGCTTGTCCGACGTTGTCGATCCGGTGTTCGACAAGAGCGGCAAGTACCTGTACTTTTTCGCCTCGACCAACGCGGGGCCCAGCAACAACTGGTTCTCGCAGCAGAACGAAGACAACCGCGTCACGCGCACCATCTGGATGGCGGTGCTGCGGCGCGACCTGCCGTCGCCTCTGATCAAGGAGAGCGACGAAGAGAAGAGCGCGGCTCCTCCCGCGCCGGCGGCCGCGAAGGAAGCGGCCAAGCCGGAAGCGCCCAAGGTCGATCCGAAGACGGGCCGCGACGATCCGAAAGTGGCGGTCGCGCCGGTGGCGCCGATCTCGATCGACTTCGACGGCATCGAAACGCGCATCGTCGACCTGCCGGTGCCGGCCGCCGCGCTGTCCGAACTGGGGACGGGTGAGGCAGGGCAGATCTTCTTCCTGCGCGAGAACGACGGCAAGAAAGCCATCCAGCGCTTCGACCTGAAAGACCGCAAGGCCGAAACGCTGCTGGCCGAAGCCGACGATTATGAAGTCTCCTCCGACGGCAAGAAGATCCTGTACCGCCTGAAGGAAGCCTGGGCCATGGGCAGCGCCACCGCCAAGGCGCTGACGCCGGGCGAAGGCAAGATCAAGGTCGAAGCGATCGAGGTCCACGCCGAGCCGCGTGCCGAGTGGCCGCAGATCTTCAACGAAGCCTGGCGCATCAACCGCGACTTCTTCTACGACCCCGGCATGCACGGCGCCGACTGGAACAAGATGCGGGCCAAATACGCGCAGTTTCTGCCCGAGCTGTCCAGCCGTGGCGACCTGAATCGCGTGATCCAGTGGCTGTGCAGCGAGATCGGCGTCGGCCACCATCGCGGTGGCGGCGGCGATTTCTTCAACGACGCCAAGCCGGTGCCGGGCGGCCTGCTGGGCGCGGACTATGAAGTCAGCGACGGCCACTATCGCTTCAAGAAAGTCTACGGTGGCTTGAACTGGAACCCGGCGCTGCGGGCGCCGTTGACCGAGCCTGGCCTGAACGTCAAGGCCGGCGAGTACCTGCTGGCGGTGGACGGCCGTCCGCTGCTGGCGCCGACGAACCTGTACAGCGCCTTTGAAAACACCGCAAATAAGGCTATCGACATCACCGTCGGCCCGAACGCGGACGGCAGCAAATCGCGCACCATCACCGTGGTGCCGGTGGCGACAGAGGACGCGTTGCGCAACCGCGACTGGATCGAAGGGAATATCCGCAAGGTGAACGCCGCCACCGGCGGCAAGGTCGCGTATGTGTATGTGCCCAACACCGCCACGCTGGGCCACACCTACTTCAAGCGCTACTTCTTCCCGCAGGCCGACAAGGACGCTGTCATCATCGACGAGCGCTTCAACGGCGGCGGCAGCGTGGCCGATTACTACCTGGAGATTTTGCAGAAGAAGGAAATCGCCTGGTGGACCATGCGCTACGGCGCCGACATGAAGACCCCGTCGGCCTCGATCCAGGGACCGCGCGCGATGCTGATCGACGAGACGGCGGGTTCGGGCGGCGACCTGCTGCCGTGGATGTTCCGCAAAAATCAAATGGGCCCATTGATCGGCAAGCGCACATGGGGTGGGCTGGTTGGCATTCTCGGCTTCCCCGTGCTGATGGACGGCGGCGGCATCACCGCGCCCAACCTGGCGTTCTGGACCCGCGACGGCGGCTGGGGCGTGGAGAACGAAGGCGTCGCGCCCGACATCGAAGTCGACCAGAATCCGGCCGACGTGATCGCCGGCCGCGACCCGCAATTGGAAAAGGCGATTGAAGTCATCAAGGCCGAACTGGCGAAGAACCCGCCGGTACGGCCGGTGCATCCCGCCTTCCCGATCAAGGTGAAGTAAGTGTTCGGAAGTGAACGTTATAGCTGTTCACTTCCGGACACCGGCCCCGCACAAGCAGCCGCCGGGGCGCACAAACAACCGTGGCATGGATGTTGCAAACGCCAGAGGTTTTCCATACACGGATTTTCGATCCATGAAGCTAAGAGACTTTCGCATCGGCTGGCGCGCGCTGATACAGGAACCGGCCTACACGCTGGCGGTGGTGCTTGGGCTGGGCGTGGGCCTGGCCGCGTGCCTGCTGCTGCTTGGCTTTGTGCGTTACTCGATGGAGTACGACGCGCACCTGCCGGACGTGGACAGGATCTACGTCGCCAAGCAGCATTTCAATATCGATCCCGCGTCGCCGCTGCACGAAGTGGTGCCGATGCTGCTGCGCGAGCCCGCGCTGAAGATGCCGGGCGTTACCGGCGCCGCGCTCTTTATTCCGGCGCGGCCGGAGATCACGCCGCTCACGGTACGCATCAACCGCGACATGTTCGCGGTGCGCGGCCTGACGGTGATGCCCGGCTTTACCGAAATGCTGGGAATGCGGGCAGTGCAGGGCGACCTGGCCGGCGCGCTGGACAAGCCTGACCGCTTTGTCGTCACCGAGGCCGGCGCGCTTCGCCTGTTCGGCACGACCAATGCGCTGGGCCGCACGATGCTGGCGGAAGGGAATGCGGTGCAAGTCGGCGCCGTGGTGCCGACGCCGCCGGCCAACACGACGATTCCGTTTGAGGTGATCTTCGGCGTCAATTCGGTGGTGGCGGGGCCGGACATACGGCACGAGATGCTGACCGGCGAACATGGCTGGATGGGCAAGATGCTGATACGCGTGCAGCCCGGTGCATCGCTGCCTGCCATCATCGACCGCTTGCAGAAAGTGGTGGATGCCGCCCCGAGCCTGCATCAGTACCCACCGGAGACCCGCGCGCGCCTCGGCACGCGCAAGGCGATCGAGCTGACCATGTCGCCGCTGCGCGACGCCTACTTCGACTACAAGATGCAGAACAGTTTCATATCGATGCCGGGCGACCGCGCCAATCCGGTGCTGGTGGCTGGCCTGGCGGCGCTTGCGTTGCTGATCCTGCTCATGGCTGCGATTAACTACGTCAACCTGAGCATGGTGCGCGTGCTGCGTCGCCAGCGCGAGGTGGCGATGCGCAAGGTGCTGGGCGCCGGCGTCGGGCAGATCATGCTGCTGTTCCTGTTCGAATCGCTGCTGGTGGCGATGACGGCCGCCGCGCTTGGATTGATGCTGGCGTGGCTGGCGCTGCCGGTCTTTTCGCAGCTGGTCAACCGACAGCTGGACGGCTTGTTCACGTTGCAGAATATTGTCGCGGCGTTTGGCATAGGCGGCTTGCTGGGTGTGCTGACGGCGATCTACCCGGCATGGGTGGCGCTGCGCGTGCATCCGACGCAGGTGCTGGCCGGTCGTCCCGATACGGAGTCCCGGGGCAGCATGCAATGGCGGCGCGCGCTGACGGTGCTGCAGGTGTCGGTGGCGATGGGCTTTGCCGCCGTGACCATCGCGGTGGCGTGGCAGACCCACTACGCGATGCACGTCTCGCCAGGCTTCGATCCTGGGCCGTTCGTCATCGTCGATATGCCCGAGCGGGTGAGGGACAGCGAAAAGGCGCGGCGCTTCTATTCGACCCTGGCGGCGCAGCCGGGCGTGGCCGGCGTGGCGATATCGGAGGATCCGGTAGGACGGCTCGATTGGGTTTGGTCCCGGGAGTTGAAGCGTCCTGGCGGCCAAGGGGCGACGATGGAGATGAAGTCGGTCAGCGCGAATTTCTTCGAACTGTATGGCATAGCCCCATTGGCCGGCCGCCTGTTCCAGGCCGCGTGGGACAAGGAGGACGACCGCGTGCCGGTGGTGCTGAACGCGGCAGCCGTGCGTGAGCTGGGTTTCGCCAGCGACGAAGCGGCGATTGGCCAGACGGTGCTGTTCACGGGGTTCGACAACAAGGTGATTTCAAAGCGCATCGTCGGCATCGCCCCCGATCTGCGATTCCATTCGCTGCACGATGCGCCGCGCGCGACCGCCTACGAACTGTGGACGGCGGGGACGGTGCTGAGCGTGCGCGCCGCAAGCGATCCGGCGGCGGTGGAGCGCAGCGTGCAAGCCTTGTGGCCAAGCTTTTTCCCGGATGCGATTCCCAAGGTGGTGCGCGCCGGCGACGTCCTGGCGCGCAATTATGCCGACGATGCCCGACTGGCCAAGCTGATGTCCGTCGCCACCGGTATCGCCCTGGCGATCGCCGCCTTCGGCACCTACGTGCTGTCGGCGAACACGGTGCAGCGGCGTGCCAGGGAGATCGTGCTGCGCAAGCTGCACGGCGCGCGCGGCGCTGACATCGGCGTGCTGGTGGTGCGTGAAATCGGCGCGCTGGTGCTGGCTGCGGCGGTGATAGCGTCACCGCTGGCGGTGGCCGCCATCCGCCGCTATCTCGCTGGCTACGTCGAACACGCGCCGATAGGGTATTGGACGCTGCTGATTGCGCTGTCGCTGACGCTGGCCATTGCCCTCATCGCCATCGCCCGCCACACCTGGATCGCCATGCGCATGGCGCCCGCCGAGGCGTTGCGCACTTAGAGGCTGGCCAGGCTTTTGAACTGGGCGGCGCGGCGGCGGGAGACTTCCACTTCGAGGTCGTCGCGCAGCAGCAGATCGAGGCCGCCGGCGTCGTTCGGCGTGACCTGGTCGACGTAGTCCAGGTTGACGATGTGGCGGCGGCTGGCGCGGAAGAAGCGTTGCGGGTCCAGCCGCTCTTCCAGCTGGTTCAGGGAACGCAGCATCAGCGGCTTGTGCTGGTCGAAATAGACGCGCGTGTAGTTGCCGTCCGATTCGAACAGCCGCACATCCTGCAAACCGACGAACCAGCATCGCTCGCCGTCCTTGATGAACAGCTTCTTGGCCGCCATCGGCGCCACAGCCGGCACGCCGGCCGCCGCATACGCCAGCGCGCGCCCATGGCGCAGCGAACAGCGCTGCAGTGCCGCCGCCATGCGCGCCGCCTGGATCGGCTTTTGCAGATAGTCCAGCGCATTGACCTCGAACGCCTGCAGCGCGTACTGGTCGAACGCCGTCGTGAAGATCACCTCGGGCGCCTCGTCCAGCGCGGCCAGCATATCGAAGCCGCTACCGCCCGGCATCTGCACATCGAGGAACACCAGGTCCGGTTTGAGGGCGGCGATCTGCTGGATGCCGTCGGCCGCGTTGGCGGCCTCGCCGACGATTTCCACCTCAGGATGCGCCGCCAGCAAACGGCGCAGTTCCGCGCGCGCCAGGCGCTCGTCGTCGATCAATATTGCGCGCATCAAGCGGCCTCCGGTAAAGTCATCGTGGCGCGCACCCAACCACTGTTTTCAGTCAGATCCAGGCTGGCATTCGAACCCAATGCCAGCGCCAGGCGTTTACGGGTGTTCACCAAGCCCACCTTGGTGGAATTGGCAAACGGCAGAATCGCGCCAAGGTTGGCGATTTCGATGTGGATCTTGCCGTCGTCCATGCGCTGCGCGCGGATGCGGATCTCGCTGCCGGTGGGGCTGGCCTCGACGCCGTACTTGACGGCGTTCTCCACCAGGGTCTGCAAAGCCATGGGCGGAATTCGCACCTGCTCAAGACCCAGGTCGATTTCCACGCGGACCCGCATGCGTTCCTCGAAACGGATTTTTTCAATCGCCAGATAGGCTTGCACGGCTTCGATCTCCGCCGCCAGCGGCACCGTATCGTGCTGGCCCGATTGCAGCGCATAGCGCATCACGCTTGCCAGCTGGTCGATCATCAGCGCGGCCGAATCCCTGTTCTCATAAATCAGCGCACGCACGCTGTTCATGCTGTTGAAGAAAAAATGCGGATTGACCTGCGCCTGCAGGGCGCGCAGTTCGGCGTCCTTGGCGCTGATCTCCAGCCGCAGCGCCTCCTGTTCCAGGCGATTGGCGCGGCGCAGCGACTGCACCGCCATGTAGAACGTGTTCCACACCAAATAGACGCCCCACCAGAACATCAGCGCGCCCGGCACCCAGGCCACGCCGTGCACTTCGCCGAAAGGCTTGATGACCAGGTAGCCGACCGTCTGCACGGCGGTATGAATGGTCCCTAATACCAGGATGGCGGCCATCATTGCTTTCCAGCTGGCGCGCACGCCGTTCTGGATCTGGCGCTTGAGCAGCCGGTGCCAGGTGTCCGAGATCACCAGGCCGGTCACCACGCCCCACATGGAGATGCCCAGCATGCGGGGCGTGTGGCTGTCGACCGGCGTCATGGCGATCAGCAGCACCGGCAGGAACAGCCAACCCGCCAACTGGAACAACCAGTACCAGTTCAGGCGCGCGATGAGTGGACGGTCGTCGGTCATGATGGAATCACTTCAAAAAGTTATCGATGCGATCATACATCCAAGCCGGATCGTCGTACATGATGAAATGGCGGGCGTTGTCGGCAAGCTCCACTTTGACGTTGGGCAGTTGCTGGTACTGGCTCTTGTACATCTGCTCGAACATCGGCTTGCTGCCATAATCCTTGTAGGCGATCCAGGAGCCCAGCACCAGCGTGGGCGCCTTGATGCGGCTAACCTCCGGGCGCATATCCTCGCTCATCATCTCGACCATCGCGTTGGTGACGGTGGCGGGGTCGGATTGCTTGCCCCAGGCAGCGGCGCGGTCGATGTCTTCCTGCTTGGTGATCATGGAATGCAGGGTCTTCATCTGGTTGGCGCGTTTGGCTTCCGCGTCCATGGACTCCATGCGGGTCCGCAGGCCGGCCGCCATTTCCTTCATCTGCGCGCCGGTAATGCTGGGCATCTGGACCGCGGCCAGCGCCGGCAAGGTGTCGACGATGACCAGGCGGCCCACCTGGTCTGGATGGTCGGCGGCCAGCTTCATGCCGACGAAACCGCCCAGGCTATGGCCGATGATGATGGGGTGGTCGAATTTATTGGCGGCGATGTAGTCGCTCAGTTGCTGTTCCACGGCCGGCAGCAGCGGGCCTTCGATGGCGGGCACGCCGGCAAATCCAGCCAGGGTGACGACGTGGCACTGGCGGCTGCCGCAGTAGTGGGCGACGGTGCCGTCCCACACTTCGCCGGACGATGCCAGGCCGGGGATCAGGATCACGGGCGCACCTTGGCCGGTGACTTGCACCTTGAAGGCGGGATGCGAAGGCGCGGCGGAAGCGCCGGCGGAGTAGGCCAGCGCCAGGCTGGCGGCAATGGTGGCGATACGTTTGATGAACGAGCGTGGCATGCTGACCTCCGTTGTTGTGATTAAGTGAGGCCATGCTATCGAACCGCCATCGCGCCGGCGACGGCTACTGGATGAGCGGTTTTTTGAAAGGATGAACGGTATCCGCCTAGCGCCGTCTGCGGCGCTCACGCAGCGGCAGGATGAACCAGAGCGTCAGCAGCAGTGCCAGCGACACCGCGGCGGCCGCAGTGCCTGCCACCACCGAGCCGGAGACCACATGGCAGACCACGAACATGTCCAGCGCCAGCCCCACCGCCAGTGGGAACAGCGCGGCGCAGATCATGCGCGAAGAGAGTTTGACGATCGATTCCGACACGCGCTGAGGCGACACGATGCGGTGCCAGGCGGCCGGCGTCATGATGAGGGCGATGGCGATGACCACCGTCGCCAACGCCAGCAGGTGCACGGTCTGCACGGCGGCGGGCAGGTCGTCGAAGCGCTGGTTGAAGACGGCGATGGTCTGGAAACCGAACAGCGCCTGTATGCCGGGCAGCACCATGCGCGCCTCTTCGATGATGTTGCGCAGTTGTTCCTTCAGCGAGTTGGGTTCCGGCGGCGTCATGCCGGAATTCTAGCGCTGGACACCTGGCGCCGGCGCACGGCTAGGCAGGCGCTATTCGCCGGCCTCGGCGCGCAGCTTGCGCCAGAGTGTGGTGCGGCTGATGCCGAGATAGTCGGCGGCCGCGTCACGCCGGCCGCCAAAGCGGGCCAGCACGTCCGTCGCGCTTTCGGCGGACCGGCGGGCAGCCGGTAGGGTGTGCGGCTGCGCGCCGGCGGCGGAATCGGAGGCGAAACCGGAGGCGGAACCGAAGGCGTCGCCGATGGCGGGACCGGCTGTGGAACCGGCGGCTAACGGCGGGGCCGCGCGCCTGCCCAGTTCCGGCGCCACGCTGAGGACGAAGGCGGGCGTCAACGCCTGCAGCGGCTCGGCGGCGAGGAACAGCGCCAGGCGCTCGGTCAGGTTGCGCAATTCGCGCACATTGCCCGGCCAGTCGTAATGCTGCAGCAGCGGCGCGCAGGCCGCCATCTCCGCATGCAGGTTGGGATGCGGCCGCGCGCCCAGTGACGCCAGCGCATTCTTGAGCGACAATTCGGCCAACGTCATCACGTCCTCCAGCCGCGCGCGCAGCGGCGGTATCGTCAGGCGCAGCACCGCCAGCCGGTAGAACAGGTCGGCGCGGAAGCGGCCCTCGCGCACGCGCTGTTCCAGGTCGCAGTGCGTGGCGCTGATGATGCGCACGTTGACCGCGATTGGCCGCGTGCCGCCCACGCGCACCACCTCGCGTTCCTCCAGCACGCGCAGCAAACGGGTTTGCAGCGTCAACGGCATCTCGCCTATCTCGTCGAGGAACAGCGTGCCGCGGTTGGCTGCCTCGAACAGGCCCGCATGACCGCCGCGCCGCGCACCGGTGAAAGCGCCTTCCTCGTGGCCGAATAACTCCGATTCCAGCAGCGACTCCGCGATCGCGCCGCAATTGACCGCGACGAAGGGGCGGTTCTGGCCCAGCGTGCGTGGGCTCTCGCGGTGGATGGCCTGCGCCACCAGCTCCTTGCCGCAGCCGGTTTCCGCCTGTATCAGCACTGTGGCTGGGGATTTCGCATACAGCACCACCGACTGGCGCAGCGCCTCCATCGCGGCGGAGTCGCCACGCAGGTCGTTGATGCCATGCTTGGCGCGCAGCGTGTCCGCCACCACCGCGCCGCGCGTGCGGCCGCGGTTCGATTCGAGCTGCGTCAGCCGCGCCATTTCCAGCGCGTCGTCGAAGGCGTGGCGGATCGAGGCGGCGGAGTAGACGAATACGCCGGTCAGCCCCGCTTCCTCGGCCAGGTCGGTAATCAGGCCGGCGCCGACGATGGCCTTGATGCCGGCCGCCTTCAGGTCGTTGATCTGCGCACGCGCGTCCTCCTCGGTGGCGTAGGTGCGCTGCTCGACGTCGAAGCCGAAGGTATTGGCGAATTCGGCCAGCTCCGGCAAGCGGTCCTGATAGGTGACGATGCCGATGCGGTCCGACACGCGGCGTGCCCGCGCCAATGCCTGCATCACATCGAAGCCGCTGAATTTGGCGATCACCACCGGCACCGACAACCGGCCCTTCAAATACGCGGCATTGGAGCCGGCGGCGATGACGGCGTCGCAACGCTCGGTGGCCATGCGCTCGCGGATGTGGCGCGCCGCCTCGTCGAAGCCCAGGTTGATCGGTTCGATCGTAGCCAGGTCGTCGTATTCCAGCGTGATGTCGCGGAACAGGTCGTACAGGCGCGAGACGGAAACCGTCCAGATCACCGGTTTGTCGTTGGCGTCGAAGGGCAGGGGCGTGGAATGGCGCATGTTTCAATTGTAGTTCATCTGTTTCGATGTTTCAAATTGAAACATCGCTGTAACATCATTATTTCGTAAGTCGTTGATTTATATGGTGTGTCTGTCTGGCACGCCGCTTGCAGAGCATAGCCCAACTTCACTGCAACATTGAAAGGTCAGAACATGAGTCAATACTCCGCAGGCGCCGCGTTCCGCAAAGCCGTCCAGGAAGAATCCCCATTGCAGGTGGTCGGCGCGATCAACGCCAACCACGCCCTGCTTGCCAAACGCGCCGGTTTCAAGGCGATCTACCTGTCGGGTGGCGGCGTGGCGGCTGGTTCGCTCGGCCTGCCGGACCTGGGCATCTCCAATCTGGACGACGTCCTGACCGACGTGCGCCGCATCACCGACGTGTGCGACGTGCCGCTGCTGGTCGACGTCGACACCGGCTTCGGCGCCTCCGCCTTCAACGTGGCGCGCACCGTCAAGTCGATGATCAAGTTCGGCGCCGCCGCCATGCACATCGAAGACCAGGTCGGCGCCAAGCGCTGCGGCCACCGTCCGGGCAAGGAGATCGTCACCAAGCAGGAGATGGTCGACCGCATCGCCGCCGCCGTCGATGCGCGCACCGATGAGAATTTCGTCATCATGGCCCGCACCGATGCGCTGGCCGTCGAAGGCCTGGACGCCGCCATCGAGCGCGCCGTCGCCTGCGTCGAAGCCGGCGCGGACATGATCTTCCCGGAGGCGATGATCAGCCTCGATATGTACAAAAAATTCGCGGCCGCCGTCAAAGTGCCGGTGCTGGCCAACATCACCGAATTCGGCTCGACGCCATTGTTCACCGTGGACGAATTGCGCGGCGCCGACGTGGGCCTGGTGCTGTATCCGCTGTCCGCCTTCCGCGCGATGAACAAGGCCGCGGAAAACGTCTACGGCGCGATCCGCCGCGACGGCACCCAGCAGAACGTGGTCGACACCATGCAAACCCGCGCCGAACTGTATGAACGCATCAACTACCACAGCTTCGAGCAGAAGCTGGATGCACTGTTCGCCGCGCAGAAAAAATAATCGATTCGAGGAGACCCTGAAATGACCGAAGCTACCTTCAAACCAAAAAAATCCGTCGCCCTGTCCGGCGTCACCGCAGGTAACACCGCACTGTGCTCCGTCGGCAAAACCGGCAACGACCTGCACTACCGCGGCTACGACATCCTCGACGTCGCCAACACCTGCGAGTTCGAAGAAATCGCCTACCTGCTGGTCCACGGCAAACTGCCGACCAGCGCCGAACTGAAAGGCTACAAAGCCAAACTGCGCTCGCTGCGCGGCCTGCCGCAATCGCTGAAAGCCGCGCTGGAAGCACTGCCCGCATCGGCCCACCCGATGGACGTGATGCGCACCGGCGTCTCGGTGCTCGGCTGCACGCTGCCGGAAAAGGACGACCACAATGTGCCGGGCGCGCGCGACATCGCCGACCGCCTGATGGCTTCCTTCGGCTCGATGCTGCTGTACTGGTACCACTTCAGCCACAACGGCAAGCGCATCGACGTGGAAACCGACGACGACTCCATCGGCGGCCACTTCCTGCACCTGCTGCACGGCGAGAAGCCTTCCGACAGCTGGGTGCAGGCGATGCACACCTCGCTGATCCTGTACGCGGAACACGAGTTCAACGCCTCCACCTTCACCAGCCGCGTGATCGCCGGCACGGGTTCGGACATCCACTCCGCCATCACCGGCGCGATCGGCGCGCTGCGCGGCCCCAAGCACGGCGGCGCCAACGAATTCGCCTTCGAGATCCAGAAGCGTTACGAAAACGCCGACGAAGCCGAAGCGGACATCCGCAACCGCGTCGCCAACAAGGAAGTGGTGATCGGCTTTGGCCATCCGGTGTACACCATCTCCGATCCGCGCAACGTCGTCATCAAGGAAGTGGCGCGCAATCTGTCGCAGGAAGCCGGCTCGATGAAGATGTTCGACATCGCCGAGCGCCTGGAGACCGTCATGTGGGACATCAAGAAGATGTTCCCGAACCTGGACTGGTTCTCGGCCGTGTCGTACCACATGATGGGCGTGCCGACCGCGATGTTCACGCCGCTGTTCGTCATCTCGCGCACGTCCGGCTGGGCCGCGCACATCATCGAACAGCGCATCGACAACAAGATCATTCGTCCAAGCGCGAACTACGTCGGTCCTGAAGACCTGAAATTCGTGCCAATCAAGGACCGCAAATAATGAACACCCAATTCCGCAAATCCCTGCCGGGCACCAAGCTCGATTACTTCGACGCGCGCGCCGCGGTCGACGCGATCCAGCCGGGCGCCTGGGCCAAGCTGCCATACACCTCGCGTGTGCTGGCCGAGAACCTGGTGCGCCGCTGCGATCCTGCGACGCTCAACGCCTCGCTGTCGCAACTGATCGAGCGCAAGCGCGACCTGGACTTCCCATGGTTCCCCGCGCGCGTGGTCTGCCACGACATCCTCGGCCAGACCGCGCTGGTCGACCTGGCCGGCCTGCGCGACGCCATCGCGCTGCAAGGCGGCGATCCCGCGCTGGTCAACCCGGTGGTGCCGACCCAACTGGTGGTCGACCACTCGCTGGCCGTCGAATGCGGCGGCTTCGACCCCGACGCCTTCGACAAGAACCGCGCCATCGAAGACCGCCGCAACGAGGACCGCTTCGATTTCATCAACTGGACCAAGAAGGCGTTCAAGAACGTCGACGTGATCCCGCCGGGTAACGGCATCCTGCACCAGATCAACCTGGAGCGCATGTCGCCGGTGATCCAGGCGGTGGACGGCGTGGCCTTCCCGGACACGCTGGTCGGCACCGATTCGCACACGCCGATGGTCGATGCGCTGGGCGTGATCGCCATCGGCGTCGGCGGCCTGGAAGCGGAGAGCGTGATGCTGGGCCGCGCATCGTGGATGCGCCTGCCGGACATCATCGGCGTCGAACTGACGGGCAAGCCGCAGCCCGGCGTCACCGCCACCGACACCGTTCTGGCGCTGACCGAATTCCTGCGCAAGCAGAAGGTCGTATCGTCCTACCTGGAGTTCTTCGGCGAGGGCGCATCGCACCTGACGCTGGGCGACCGCGCGACCATCTCCAACATGGCGCCGGAATACGGCTCCACCGCCGCGATGTTCTACATCGACGAGCAGACCATCAAGTACCTCAAGCTGACCGGCCGCGATGATGAACTGGTCAAGCTGGTGGAAACCTACGCCAAAGAGACCGGCCTGTGGGGCGAAGCCCTGAAGACCGCCGAGTACGAGCGCGTGCTGAAGTTCGACCTGTCGTCGGTGGTGCGTACCATCGCCGGTCCGTCGAACCCGCACAACCGCGTGCCGACCTCCGAGCTGGCCGCGCGCGGCATCAGCGGCGTGGTGGAGAACGAGCCAGGCCTGATGCCGGATGGCGCGGTGATCATCGCCGCCATCACCAGCTGCACCAACACCAATAACCCGCGCAACATGATCGCTGCCGGCCTGCTGGCCCGCAACGCCAACGCGCGCGGCCTGACCCGCAAGCCATGGGTGAAAAGCTCGCTGGCGCCCGGCTCCAAGACTGTGACGCTGTACCTGGAGGAAGCAGGCCTGATGCCTGAGCTGGAGCAGTTGGGCTTCGGCGTGGTGGCGTATGCCTGCACCACCTGCAACGGCATGTCCGGCGCGCTTGATCCGGTGATCCAGAAGGAAGTCATCGACCGCGACCTGTACGCCACCGCCGTATTGTCGGGTAACCGCAATTTCGACGGCCGCATCCACCCCTACGCCAAGCAGGCATTCCTGGCATCGCCCCCGCTGGTGGTGGCCTACGCCATCGCCGGCACGATCCGCTTCGACATCGAGAAGGATGTCCTGGGCATCGACGCCAACGGCCACCCGGTCACGCTGAAGGACATCTGGCCGACCGACGAAGAAATCGACGCGCTGGTCGCGTCCAGCGTCAAGCCGGCGCAGTACAACAAGGTCTACATCCCGATGTTCGCCAAGCAGGAAGACGACGGCGTGAAAGTGAAGCCGCTGTACGACTGGCGTCCGCAGACCACGTACATCCGTCGTCCGCCGTACTGGGAAGGCGCATTGGCCGGCGCGCGTCCGCTGAAAGGCATGCTGCCGCTGGCGCTCCTGGGCGATAACATCACCACTGATCACCTGTCGCCATCGAACGCGATCATGTTGAACAGTGCGGCCGGCGAGTACCTGGCCAAAATGGGCCTGCCGGAAGAGGACTTCAACTCCTACGCCACCCATCGCGGCGACCACCTGACCGCGCAACGCGCCACCTTCGCCAATCCGACGCTGAAGAACGAAATGGTGCGCGATGCCGACGGCAAGGTCAAAGCCGGTTCGCTGGCCCGCGTGGAGCCGGAAGGCAAAGTCACCCGCATGTGGGAGGCCATCGAGACCTACATGGAACGCAAGCAGCCGCTGATCGTGATCGCCGGCGCCGATTACGGCCAAGGCTCGTCACGCGACTGGGCGGCCAAGGGCGTGCGGCTGGCGGGCGTGGAGGCCATCGTGGCCGAAGGCTTCGAGCGCATCCACCGCACCAACCTGGTCGGCATGGGCGTGCTGCCGCTGGAGTTCCAGCCTGGCGTGAACCGTTTGACGCTGGGACTGGACGGCACCGAAAGCTACGACGTGATCGGCGAGCGCACGCCGCGTTCGACGCTGACGCTGGTGGTCAACCGCCGCAACGGCGAGCGCGTCGAAGTGCCGGTGATCTGCCGCCTCGATACGGCGGAAGAGGTGTCGATCTACGAAGCGGGCGGCGTGCTGCAGCGCTTCGCCCAGGACTTCCTTGAATCCGCGAAGGCTGCATGATCATGGCGCATCAACCGCAAATCAAGATCCCCGCCACTTATATGCGTGGCGGTACCAGCAAGGGCGTTTTCTTCCGGCTGCAGGACCTGCCGGAAGCCGCGCGGCAACCGGGCGCCGCGCGCGACGCCTTGCTGCTGCGCGTGATCGGCAGCCCGGACCCGTACGGCAAGCAGATCGACGGCATGGGCGGCGCAACCTCCAGCACCAGCAAGACGGTGATCCTGGCCAAGAGCAGCAAGCCGGATCACGATGTCGACTACCTGTTCGGCCAGGTCTCCATCGACAAGGCCTTCGTCGACTGGAGCGGCAATTGCGGCAACCTGTCCGCCGCGGTCGGCGCCTTCGCCATCAGCGGAGGCCTGGTGGACGCGGCGCGCGTTCCGCACGACGGCATGGCCGTGGTGCGCGTATGGCAGGCCAACATCGGCAAGACCATCATCGCCCACGTACCGATGACCAACGGCGAAGTGCAGGAAACCGGTGACTTTGAACTCGACGGCGTGACTTTCCCGGCGGCCGAAGTGCAGCTGGAATTCATGGACCCGGCGGCGGAGGAAGAGGGCGCCGGCGGCTCCATGTTCCCTACCGGCCAGCTGGTCGACGAGCTGGAAGTGCCCGGCGTCGGCACCATGAAGGCGACCATGATCAACGCCGGCATCCCGACCATCTTCGTCAACGCGGAAGATATCGGCTACCTCGGCACCGAACTGCAGGACGCCATCAACAGCGATCCCAAGGCGCTGGCGCGGTTCGAGCTGATACGCGCCCACGGCGCGCTGCGCATGGGCCTCATCAAGCATATCGACGACGCGGCCACGCGCCAGCACACGCCCAAGGTGGCCTTCGTCGCCAAGCCGGCGCCGTACACCTCGTCCAGCGGCAAGCAGGTCGCCGCCACCGACGTGGACCTGCTGGTGCGCGCCATGTCGATGGGTAAGCTGCATCACGCGATGATGGGCACGGCGGCAGTCGCCATCGGCACCGCCGCGGCGATCCCCGGCACGCTGGTGAACCTGGCGGCGGGCGGCGGCGCGCGCGAGGCGGTGCGCTTCGGCCATCCGTCCGGCACCTTGCGGGTAGGCGCGCAAGCGACGCAGCAGAACGGCGAATGGAGCGTAACAAAAGCGGTCATGAGCCGCAGCGCCCGCGTGCTGATGGAAGGCTGGGTACGCGTTCCCGGCGATTCGTTCTAAGACACAGCTAAGCGACACATACATAACGGAGGAGACATGAACTACGCTGATTTCTATCGGCGCTCTATCGACACGCCTGAACAATTCTGGCAGGACGAGGCAGCGCTCATCGACTGGAACGTCCCATGCACCAAGGTGCTGGATTATTCCCATCCTCCGTTCGCCAAGTGGTTCGTCGGCGGGCAGACCAACCTGTGTCACAACGCGGTGGACCGCTGGTGCGCCACGCAGGGCGACCGCGCCGCGCTGATCGCCATCTCCACCGAAACCAACACGGAGCGCAGCTACTCGTTCAACGAGCTGCGCACCGAAGTCGAACGCTGCGCCGCGATGATGCAAGCGCTGGGCGTCGGCCGTGGCGACCGGGTGCTGATCTACATGCCGATGATCGCCGAGGCGGCGTTCGCGATGCTGGCCTGCGCCCGCATCGGCGCCATCCACTCGGTGGTGTTCGGTGGCTTTGCCGCCAACAGCCTGGCCAGCCGCATCGACGACGCCAAGCCGGCGCTGATCGTCTCCGCCGACGCGGGTTCGCGCAACGGCAAGGCGATCCCCTACAAATACCTGCTGGACGAAGCGATCACGCTGTCCACCGCCAAGCCGGCCAAGGTGCTGCTGGTGAACCGCAACCTGGCGCCGATGGAAGTGGTGGCCGGCCGCGACGAGGACTGGGCCAGCCTGCGCGCCGCCCACATGGATGCGCACGTGCCCGTGACCTGGCTGGAATCGAACGAGCCTTCGTACATCCTCTACACCTCCGGCACCACCGGCAAGCCGAAGGGCGTGCAGCGCGACGTCGGCGGCTATGCTGTAGCGCTGGCCTCGTCGATGAAGTACAACTTCTGCGGCAATGCCGGCGAGACCTTCTTCGCCACCTCCGACATCGGCTGGGTGGTCGGCCACTCCTACATCGTCTACGGCCCGCTGATCGCCGGCATGGCGACCATCATGTACGAAGGCCTGCCGATCTGCCCGGACGCCGGCATCTGGTGGAGCATCGTCGAGAAGTACAAGGTCACGCGCATGTTCTCGGCGCCGACGGCGATCCGCGTGCTGCGCAAGCAGCCGCCGGAGTTCATGCGCAAGTACGACCTGTCGTCGCTGCGCGCACTGTACCTGGCCGGCGAGCCGCTGGACGAAACCACGTCGAAGTGGATTTCCGAAGAGCTGGGTGTACCGATCATCGACAACTACTGGCAGACCGAAACCGGCTGGCCCATCCTGTCGATCGCCAAGGGCGTCGAGGATCTGCCGACGCGCCTGGGCAGCCCCGGTGTGGCGATGTACGGCTACAAGGTCAAGCTGCTCAACGAATCCACCGGCGAGGAATGCGGCGCCAACGAGAAGGGCGTGGTGGTGATCGACGGCCCGCTGCCGCCTGGCTGCATGCAGACGGTGTACGGTGACGACCAGCGTTTCATCGACACCTACTGGTCCACCTTCGACAGCCA
The DNA here is from genome assembly GCF_009857655.1 of Duganella vulcania. NCBI lineage: Bacteria > Pseudomonadati > Pseudomonadota > Betaproteobacteria > Burkholderiales > Oxalobacteraceae > Duganella > Duganella vulcania. The sequence continues at coordinate 31,036 of NZ_WWCX01000042.1, read as the reverse complement.
GCAGGTCTATTCGACCTTCGATTGGGGCGTGCGCGACGCCGACGGCTACTACTTCATCCTCGGCCGCACCGACGATGTGATCAACGTCGCCGGCCATCGCCTCGGCACGCGCGAGATCGAGGAATCCATTTCCAGCCATGCCAACGTGTCGGAAGTGGCGGTGGTCGGCGTGGAGGACAAGCTCAAAGGCCAGGTGGCGGTTGCCTTCGTCATCGTCAAGGATGCGACGCGCACCGCCGACGACGCGGGCCGCGCCGCGCAGGAGCGCGAGATACTCGGCGTGGTCGATCACCAGTTGGGCGCTGTGGCGCGGCCATCGCGCGTGTACTTCGTGCCGCAACTGCCCAAGACCCGATCCGGCAAGCTGCTGCGCCGTTCGATACAGGCCATCTGCGAAGGCCGCAATCCCGGCGACCTCACCGCGATCGAGGATCCGGCTTCGCTGCAGCAGATACAACACGCGCTGCATGGAGATGTGAAAAAGTAGTTGTGCGCGTAAGGGGCCGGTAAGCATGGCGGTTTATTGTGGAGTCAAGCTCGAAAAGAAAAGAGCATAGGCTGCAGATAAACTATAGGAGACAAGTCATGCATGACGATCTGGTTCAAAAAATAAAGCGCGACCCCAGCTACCACCAGCTGGTCAAGACGCGCTCCCGCTTCGGCTGGGCGCTGACCGCGGTAATGATGTTGGTTTATTACGGCTACATCCTGCTCATCGCTTTCGACAAGGAACTGCTGGCGTCGAAGACCGGTGGCGGGGTGATGACCTGGGGGATGCCGATCGGCCTGTTCGTGATCGTGTTCACGGTGCTGATCACCGGTGCCTACGTCCGCCGCGCCAACAAGCAGTTCGACGACCTGACCCAGGCCATCCACGAGCGGGTGAAAGCATGAACGCCGCCAAGCGTGGCTTGCTTAGCCTTCGCGGCCTTGCCGCCCTGACGCTGCTGGGCGCCAGCGGTGCGGCGCTGGCGGCCGGTGCGGATCTCGGCCAGGCGGTCAAGCAGCCGATCAACTGGACCGCGATCATCATGTTCGGCGCCTTCGTCATCTTCACGCTGTTCGTCACCAAGTGGGCGGCGGCCAAGACCAAATCGGCGGCCGACTTCTACACCGCCGGCGGCGGCATCACCGGTTTCCAGAACGGCCTGGCCATCGCCGGCGACTACATGTCGGCGGCGTCCTTCCTCGGCATTTCCGCCGCCGTGTTCCTGAACGGTTACGATGGCCTGATCTACGCCATCGGCTTCCTGGTCGGCTGGCCGGTGATCACCTTCCTGATGGCGGAGCGCCTGCGCAACCTGGGCCGCTTCACCTTCGCCGACGTCGCCGCCTATCGTTTCAAGCAGGCGCCGATCCGCATCTTCTCCGCCTCCGGCACGCTGGTGGTGGTGGCCTTCTACCTGATCGCGCAGATGGTCGGCGCGGGGCAGCTGATCAAACTGCTGTTCGGCCTTGAATACTGGATCGCCGTGGTGCTGGTCGGTACGCTGATGATGGTCTACGTGCTGTTCGGCGGCATGACCGCCACCACCTGGGTGCAGATCATCAAGGCCGTGATGCTGCTGGGCGGCGCCACCTTCATGGCGGTCGTCGTGCTGGCGCAGTTCAACTTCAGCCCCGAGGCGCTGTTCGCCAAGTCGGTGGAAGTGCACGCCAAGAAGGACGCCATCATGGGCCCAGGTACCTTCATCAAGGACCCCGTGTCGGCGATCTCGTTCGGCATGGCGCTGATGTTCGGCACCGCAGGCCTGCCGCACATCCTGATGCGCTTCTTCACCGTCCCAAGCGCCAAGGAAGCGCGCAAGTCGGTGTTCTGGGCCACCAGCTGGATCGCGTACTTCTACATCCTGACCTTCATCATCGGCTTCGGCGCCATCGTCTTGGTGAGCACCAATCCCGAGTTCAAGGACGCCGCCGGCAAACTGCTGGGCGGGAACAACATGGCCGCTATCCACCTGGCCAAGGCCGTGGGCGGCAACGTCTTCCTGGGCTTTATCTCCGCCGTGGCTTTCGCCACCATCCTGGCGGTGGTGGCCGGCCTGACCTTGTCCGGCGCATCGGCGGTGTCGCATGACCTGTATGCCACTGTTATCAAAAAGGGCAAGGCCACCAGCGCGAAGGAACTGTATGTATCGCGCCTGACCACCGTCGCACTGGGCATCGTCGCCGTGGTGCTGGGCATCGTGTTCGAGAAGCAGAACATCGCGTTCATGGTGTCGCTGGCCTTCGCCATCGCCGCCTCGGCCAACTTCCCGGTGCTGTTCATGTCGGTGCTGTGGAAGGATTGCACCACCCGTGGCGCCACCATCGGCGGCTTCGTCGGCCTGATCACCGCCGTGGTGCTGACCGTGGTGTCGAAATCGGTGTGGGTCGATGTGCTGGGTAATACCGACGCGCTGTTCCCTTATGCGTCGCCGGCCATCTTCTCGATGCCGATCGCCTTCGTCAGCATCTGGCTGGTTTCGCTGATGGACCGCAGCGCGCGTGCACGCATCGACCGCGCCGGCTACGAGGCGCAGGAAATGCGCTCCGAAACCGGCATCGGCGCCGCCGGAGCCAGTGCGCACTGATGTAATTGTCAAGCAGTCGGATGACAGCAATGCCCGGTTCGCCGGGCATTGTCGTTTTTAGGGCCGCCGCCGGTATGGGCGATGGCTAATGCGCCCATTGTGGTTTATGATCTGCCAACTATGCTGCCGAGAAGTAACTGGCAAGGTGGCATCTTAGAATGGGTGCCTTTGGTGTACATGAACCGAGTTTCGACCAATCCTGATTTTGTAGCCGAGGCGCTGGCGCTGATCGGCGTTCCCGCGTGCGCCTACGGCACCGATGGCATGGTGTTGGCCGCGAATCAGGAACTGGCGGACTTGCTGGGCTTCGACCCATGCGGCAAGCCATTGGCCGACCTGTTCGCGCGCCATGTGCGCGCCGCCAGCATGAAGGCGCTCGACGCGGCGCTGGGCGCGGCCAACGCGGGACAGCGCTGGGACAGCTGCCTGACCTGCGCCAGCGGCCAATACCTGTCGGTGCAGGCCTGGAGCAAGCCGCTGCCGGCCGGCGCGGCGGTGCAGGGCGCCACGGTGGTCTTCCACGACGTCAGCGCGGCGGAGCGCGACCAGCGCGCGTTGCGCAAGACGCTGCTGGAGCAGCAGGCCATCCTGGAGAATGCCGCCGTCGGCATCCTGTTCACCAAGGACGGCGTTATCCAGGAATGCAATATCCGCTGCGCCGAGATGCTGGGCTACAGCCGCCATGAGCTGGAGGGCATGGCCAGCGTGACCGTGTATCCGAGCGAGGCGGACTTCCTTGAATTGAGCCGCAACGCCCGCCCGCCGCTGTCGCAGGGCCTGCCCTTCATGCAGGATACGCGGATGCGGCGCAAGGACGGCTCGGTGTTCTGGGCCCGCCTGTACGGCCGCGCCATCGATCCCGTGCAAACCGCCGAGGGCACGGTGTGGATCATGGAGGACATCAACGATCACCGCATCGACGTCGAGAAGCTGCGCCGCGCGCTGCTGGAGATGCAGGCCATCATGGACAGCGCGCCGCTGGCGATCGGCTTCCAGCGCGATAACCGCATCCTGCGCTACAACCGCCGCTTCGCCGAATTCTTCGGCTTCAACGACGACAGCGGCGTGGGCCAGTTGACGTCGACGTTGTATCCGTCGCAGGACGCGTTCGACGCGGTGGTGAAGAAAGCCCGTCCGCTGCTGGCGCGCGGCAAACCGTACCAGGCCGAGATGGAGATGCGGCGCCAGGACGGCTCGACCTTCTGGGCGCACGCCTTCGGCTATGTGATCAATCCGGGCCGCACGCAGCAGGACACGATCTGGATCTTCGACGACCGCAGCGCGCAAAAGCGCCACGAGGAAGAGACCCGGCAACTGCTGCTGGAGCAGAAGGCGATCCTGGACAACGCCTCGGTCGGCATCCTGTTCAGCAAGGCGCAGATCATGTTGAGCTGTAATCCGCGCATGGCCGAGATGTTCGGCTATGACATCGACGAGATGCTGGGGCAGCCGTCGGCGATGGTGTTCCCGTCGGCGGAGCACTACGAGGAATTCGGCCGCGAGGCGGCGCCGCTGCTGGGCGCGGGCCAGCCGTTCGAGAAGACGGAATACCAGTTCAAGCGCAGGGACGGTGGCCTGTTCTGGTGCCGCGTGCGCGCCAAGGCGGTGGACGACGAGCATAGCGACGGCGGCACCATCTGGATCCTGGAGGACGTGACCAGCACGCGCCAGACCCAGATGGAGGTCGAGGCCATCATGACCAACGCCTCGATGAGCATCCTGTTTACCAAGAACCGCATCATCACGCGCTACAACCGCGGCTTCGCGGAGATGTTCCGCTACGACGGCGACTCCGGCCTGGGCCTGCCCGGACGCGCGCTGTACCCGTCGCAGGAATCGTACGACAAGCTGGGCGAGCAGGCCTATCCCTATCTGTCGGTCGGCAAGCCGTTCCAGGTCGAGATGGAACTGCGCCGCGCCGACGACACGACACTATGGGCGCAGCTGATCGGCTACGTGGTCAATCCCGACGATCCGACCCAGGGCACGATCTGGGTGATCGAGGACCGCACCGAGCAAAAACGCGCCGAGGAATCGCTGCGCAACGCGCTGCTGGAAAACCAGGCCATCCTGGACAGCGCGGTGCTGGGCATCTCGGTGGTGGAGCATGGCCGCAACCTGCGCTGCAACACCAAGATGGAGGAACTGTTCGGCTACGCGCCGGGCGAGATGAACCAGCTGAGCGTACAGGCCTTCTACGCCGACAAGGGCGCGTGGGAACAGGCGCGCGCCGCCACCGCGCTGGACTTCCACGCCGGCCGCGTGCACGCCTCCGAATACCAGCTGGTGCGCAAGGACGGCAGCACGTTCTGGGGCCGCCTGTCGGGCCGCCCGTTCGACCTGGCGCAGGCCACCGGGCGCTCGGTGTGGCTGGTGGACGACATCACCGAGCGGCGCGAGGCGGCGGAAGCGGTGAGCCGCGCGCGCGACGAGCTGGAAGTGCGGGTGCTGGAGCGCACCGCCGAACTGGCCGGCGCCAATGCGCTGCTGCAGGGCGAGATCGTCGAGCGGCGCCAGGCCGAGGCGCGCGTGCACCACATGGCTTACCACGACAGCCTGACCGGCCTGCCGAACCGCGCGCTGCTGTCGGACCGCCTGGACCGCGCCATGCTGGCGGCGCAGCGTTCGGAACGCCGCCTGGCCGTGATGTTCATCGATCTTGACCGCTTCAAGACCATCAACGATTCGCTCGGCCACATGACCGGCGACCAGCTGCTGAAGGAAGTGGCGAGCCGCCTGTGCCGCGCGGTGCGCGCCAGCGACACCGTGGCCCGCCTGGGCGGCGATGAATTCGTGGTGCTGGTGCCCGGCATCCGCTCGGCCGAGGAGGCCAGCCACGTGGCCGAGAAGATCATCGAGGCCTTGTCGGAGAGCTTCCCGCTGGAGGGCCGCAACCTGCACATCACGCCGTCGATCGGCATCTGCGTGTACCCGGACGACGGCGGCGACGTCGAGACGCTGATGCGCCACGCCGACGCCGCCATGTACCACGCCAAGGCCAGCGGCAGGAACAACTACCAGTACTTCAAAGAGGCGATGAACCAGACGGCGGCGCAGCACTTCGAGCTGGAGTCCAGCCTGCGCGGCGCGCTGGCGCAGGACGAGTTCGAGCTGCACTTCCAGCCCATCATGGACATCGGCACGCGCCGCCTGCACACGATGGAGGTGCTGCTGCGCTGGCGGCGCGGCGGCGGTACCGGCCAGCTGGTGCTGCCGGACCACTTCATCCCCATCATCGAGGAGAATGGCCTGATCGTGCCGATCGGCGAATGGGTGATACGCCAGGCCTGCCAGCAAAGCATGGCGTGGCTGCGCGCCGGGCTGGCGCCGGTGCCGCTGGCGGTGAACCTGTCGCCGCGCCAGTTCATGCATCGCGGCCTGATCGAGTCGATCCGCGCCATCCTCGACGAAACCGGCATCGATCCGTCGCTGATCGAATTCGAGATCACCGAGACGGCGCTGATGCAGCACGGCGAGCAGACGCTGGACATCCTGGGCCAGATCAACGCCATGGGCATCCGCTTGTCGATCGACGATTTCGGCACCGGCTATTCGAGCCTGGCGTATCTGAAGCGCTTCCCGGTCAAGAAGATCAAGATCGACCGCGCCTTCATCAAGGAGCTGGAGGAAAGCGCGGAAGACCGCGCGATCGTGGCGGCCATCATCGCGCTGTCGGACAGCCTGCAATTGTCGGTGGTGGCGGAGGGGGTGGAGACCGAAGGGCAGTATGCGTTGTTGCAGCGCAACGGTTGCCAGTACGCGCAGGGATATTTATTTTCGCAGCCGGTGCCGCACGCGACGGCCCAGCTGCTGCTGCCGCGTATCTAGTTAGTCGAGCGTGGCGATCACCGGCGCGTGGTCGGACGGCTGTTCCCATTTGCGCGGCACGCGGTCGATCACGCAGGCGCTGCAGCGGGCCACCAGGGCCGGCGACAGCAGGATGTGGTCGATGCGCAGGCCTTTGTTGAGGCGGAACCCCAGGGCCCGGTAGTCCCACCAGCTGAACGACTTTTCCGGCTGTTCGAACAGGCGGTAGGAATCGGTCAGGCCGATGTCGAGCAGGCGGGTGAGGGCGGCGCGCTCCTTGTCGGACACCAGCACCTGGCCCGCCCACGCGGCCGGATCGTGGACGTCGCGGTCTTCCGGCGCGATGTTGTAGTCGCCCAGCACCGCCAGTTGCGGGTGCAGCGCGGCTTCTTCCTTGATCCAGTCGTGGAAGGCGGACAGCCAGCCCAGCTTGTATTCGTACTTGTCGGAATCGACGCTCTGGCCGTTGGGCACGTAGGCGCACACCACGCGCACGCCGTCGATGGTGGCGGCCAGGATGCGCTGCTGCGCGTCCTCGTAGCGCGGGTTGTTCTTGATCACGTCGGTGATCGGCAGCTTGGACAGGATGGCCACGCCGTTGTAGGTCTTTTGTCCACTGTAGACCACATGGTAGCCGGCGGCCTCGATCGCGGCGGCTGGAAACTTGTCGTCAGTTAATTTTGTTTCTTGAATACAGAGGATATCGATGGGATTTTCCTCTAGCCATTTCAAGACGTGCGTCAGCCGAACGTTGAGTGAGTTAACATTCCATGTGGCTATTTTCATCTGGGTCAGTATCCTTGCGGGTTTTCGGGGAGGCGGTTGCCTACATGAACGAATCTTACAACATCTTGATTTAACACATGAGATTGTTAATTTGACGATTTTTATAAAAAAACATGAAAAACTCTTTCGTGCGCGCACTGACAGCGCCTAAAATGTTGCAAAATGTGTGAAATCAAAAAATAATTGCTAGGAGTGTCTCGTTGTTGTCAAAATAGAACGGTAAATAAAGACAAAGTAAGCAAAAGAGAAATATACTGATACAAATTACGCGGAGAACTTGTATTTCCGCAACGCAATTAAAAATAGTAGCTGGCCGGGGTCATTTTAGTGTTGTGGTTTAACAATAAATGGTACTATACGGAAATTACTTGTGGTTTTAACAGTGAATTGCGCGTAGCGCATTTACAAAGGAATAAAAAAATGCGAGCTGCATTTGAGACGTGGGCGCAGAAAGACGGTCACATCGTCCGACGCCGGGAAGACAAACCAGAAGAATACCTGGTTTTTGAAACGCAACGCCGCTGGGTCATCTGGCAGGCCGCGTTAGAGCACGGCAAAACGCCTGGCGGCCGCAAGACCGCCGCGCAAAAGGAAGCCGCCGCGCTGGAGAAGGCCAAGGCCGCCGTGCAACGGCCGCCTGTCATCAATTCCGACGAGGCTGCGGTGCGCAACCAGGTGCTGAACGAAGTGCTGGATGCGTTCTCCACCCTGGGCGGCGAACGCGGCATGGACGACATCCTGAAAGTGGTACAGGGTCTGAAGAAGAAGCAGCAGGAGCAGGCGGATGTTCGCACTGCGGCTGCCGCACCGGAACGGCATAACGCCTGATCCCGGATGCGTTTCAGGCACTACAAAGGGGGCCTCTACGAGCTGGTGTGCGAGGCCACCCTGGAATCCGATCTGAGTACCATGATCGTTTATCGCGCCGCCAACGGTTCCATCTGGACCCGGCCGAAAGACGTGTTTTTTGAAATCCTGGAAGTCGATGGCGTAAAAGTGCAACGCTTTACGCCCCTTGATTGACCATATAGATCCGCTTGCGGGCTGCTACACTGGTCTGACCCACTAACCCTGAGGCAGACCATGTATTTCCGCCCCGTTGCCGGCGTCTCCGCGCTGCTGGCCTTGCTGTCCGGCTGCGCTTCCCTGACTGAAACCACCCAACAAAACGTGCTGGTGCAAACCGTGCTCGACCACCGCGAAATCGCCGGTGTCGGCTGCGTGCTGTACAACGACGTCGGCAAATGGTTTGTGACCACGCCCGCGCGCGTCACCTTGCGCAAGAGCTCCGCCCCGCTGCGCATCGATTGCCAGAAGGAGGGCACCGCGTGGGCCTACGAAAAGGTCGACTCCAAGGCGGACGGCAACCTGTGGGGCAATGTGGTGCTGACCGCCGGCGTGGGCTATTTCATCGACAAGAACACCGGCGCCGGCTACGACTATCCGGCCACGCTGACGGTGGTGATGCACGCGGATGCCCAGCGCGATGGCTTGCCCCCGCCGGCCGCCGGCGTGACGCTGTACTGAGCCGTCGCCACGCCGTGCGTGTAGGATTATTCCTACTACAGTAGTCCAATTCCTATGCCTGAATAGGAAAATTCCTACATTTGCCACTCGGCAATATTTGTTACTATTAGTAATGTTGAATGTGTAAATATTATTAATTGTTACAGATATGAGGCGGTGTATGCGTGATTCGGGCATGAGGGTGGTAACACGGTTGGGCATGGGGTTTGGTTTGGTGGCGCTGTTGCTGGCCATCGTGACGATGTTCGGCATCCTGCGCATGGGGCGCATGCAGGAGCGGGTGGACGAGATCGTCGACGTCAACAGCGTGGAGTCCAAGCTGGTGGCGAAAATGGATTTGACGGTGACCGAGCGCGCGCTGGCGCTGCGCAACCTGATCCTGCTGCCCGAGGATCAGCGGGACGAGATCCAGATCGAGCTCAAGCGCATCGCGGCGCAGAGCGATAAATACGACGAAGTGCAGAACAAGCTGGGCGAGATGTTCTCCGCTCACAACAGCGCCACGCCCGAGGAGGCCGCGTTGTACGCCAAGATCCGCGCTCAGGCGTTGCTGGCCGCGCCCTTCATCGCCAAGGCGAAGGAGCTGATCCAGGAAAAGAAAAACAGCGAGGCCTATCAACTGCTGCGCTTCGAGTTCCGTCCGGTGCAGAAAAAGTGGTGGGAGCTGCTACGCGAACTGGCCGCCATCGAGGAAACACAAAACGTCGACGGCGCGGCCGCCATCAAGCAGGCCTACCAGGAAACCCGCTCGCTGATGCTGGTGCTCGGCGCGCTGGCGCTGCTGTGCAGCGTTATCGCGGCGGTGCTGATCACGCGCAGCCTGCTGCGGCAACTGGGCGGCGAACCGGCGTATGCGGCCGGCATCGCCACGCGCATCGCGGCCGGCGACCTGAGTGTCGCCATCGACACCGCGCCGCAGGACCGCTCCAGCCTGGTGTTCGCGATGAAGACCATGCGCGACAGCCTGGCCGGCATCGTCGGCCAGGTGCACGACCGTTCCGGCGCGATCGAATCGGCGTCGGTGCAGATCGCGGCCGGCAATCTCGATCTGTCTTCGCGCACCGAACAGCAGGCCGCCGCGCTGGAGGAAACCGCGTCGTCGATGGACGAACTGGCGTCGACCGTCAAGCAGAACGCCGACAGCGCGCGCCTGGCCAATGACCTGGCCATGTCGGCATCGGCCATCGCGCTCAAGGGCGGCGACGTGGTGGCGCAGGTGGTCGGCACCATGGGCTCGATCAACGAATCGGCCGGCAAGATCGGCAACATCATCGGCGTCATCGACGGCATCGCCTTCCAGACCAACATCCTGGCGCTGAATGCTGCGGTGGAGGCGGCGCGTGCCGGCGAGCAGGGACGCGGCTTTGCCGTCGTCGCCACCGAGGTACGCAACCTGGCGCAGCGCAGCGCGGCGGCGGCACACGAAATCAAGGTGCTGATCGGTGATTCGGTGGAGAAGGTGGAGGCGGGATCGAAGCTGGTCGACCAGGCCGGCGCCACGATGGGCGACATAGTTGACAGCATCCAGCGGGTCACCGACATCATGGGTGAGATCACCACGGCCACGCAGGAGCAGAGCGCAGGCATCGACCAGGTCAGCCAGGCCATTACGCAGATGGATGAGGTGACGCAGCAAAATGCCGCGCTGGTGGAGGAGGCCAGCGCCGCCGCCGCGTCCTTGCAGGATCAGGCGGCGGGACTGGTGCAGATGGTTGGCGTGTTCAAGCTGGAAGGAGGACGCGCCGGCGCACCGGCGGCGGTGCTGCCCCTGGTCCGCAGGGCGCCGGCCAAGCCGGCCAGCCTGCCGGCGCCGGACCGGCTGGCGCGCGGCCGCATGGCAGCCGGCGCCGAAGGGTGGGAAGAGTTCTGACCGTGCTTACGCGCGGTTGATCAGGAAGTTCGACAGCAGCGGCACAGGGCGGCCGGTAGCGCCTTTCGCGCCGCCCGATTTCCATGCGGTGCCGGCGATGTCCAGGTGCGCCCAGGTGTACTTGCGGGTGAAGTTCTCCAGGAAGGCCGCAGCGGTGCACGACGCGCCGCCCGGCGTGCCGATGTTGGCCAGGTCGGCGAAGTTGGACTTGAGCTGCTCGTTGTACTCCTCGCCGATCGGCAGGCGCCACGCGGTGTCGCCTGCTGCCTTACCGGCCGCCATGATCTCGTCGGCCAGCTTGTTGTGCACCTCGTCGTCGCGCGTGAACAGGCCGCTCTTGTGGTGGCCCAGGGCGACGATGCAGGCGCCGGTCAGCGTGGCGATGTCGATCACCGCGGCCGGGTTGAAGCGCTCGGCGTAGGCCAGCGCGTCGCACAGCACCAGGCGGCCTTCGGCGTCGGTGTTGAGGATCTCGATGGTCAGGCCGTTCATCGAGGTGACGATGTCGCCCGGCTTGGTGGCGCGGCCGGAAGGCATGTTCTCGCAGGCGGCGATCACGCCGATCACGTTCAGCTTCAGGTTCATCTCGCCGATGGCGCGGAAGGTGCCCAGCACCGAGGCGGCGCCGCCCATGTCGTACTTCATCTCGTCCATGCCAGGACCGGCTTTCAGCGAGATGCCGCCGGTGTCGAAGGTGATGCCTTTACCGACCAGCACCACCGGCGCGTCCTTCGGTTTGCCGCCCATGTGCTTGAGGATGATGAACTTCGGCGGCTGCTCGCTGCCGTTGGTCACCGACAGGAAGCTGTTCATCTTCAGCGCTTCGAGCTGTTTGCGGTCCAGCACTTCAACGTCGAACCTGTAGTCCTTGCCGAGTTTTTTGGCGGTGTTGGCCAGGTAGGTCGGGGTGCAGACGTTGGCCGACAGGTTGCCCAGTTCCTTGGTCAGGTCCATGCCGTTGGCGATCGCCACGGCCTGGGCCAGCGCCAGCTTGGTGGCGGCGGTGTTCGGGACCGCCAGCGCGATTTTCTTCACGCCGGCCGGCGCAGGATCCTTCTTGCTCTTCTGGCCGTCGGTGCGGAACACGCTTTCGTGCGCGCTTTGCACCACGCAGCGGATCGCCCAATTCACATCGCGCTCTTTCACTTCGGTCATCGGCAGTGCGATAATAGCGTCGCTCGCGCCCAGCGCGGAGAAAGCCTTCAGCGCCGCGGTCACGCCGCTGGCGAAATTCTTCTCGCTGACGGCATCGTCGCTACCCAGGCCCACCAGCAGCACGCGCTCGGCGCTCGCGCCTTTCGCGCCGCGCAGCAGCAGGGTGGTGCCGGCCTTGCCGGAGATGTCGCCGGACTTCAGCGCAGCCGTGATTTCACCGGAACCGTCCAGCGCCTTGGCGGCCTGCGACAGCTTCTTGTTCTCAAAGACCGCGACGGCGACAACGCCGGCTTTGGCCGAAGCGATGGTGTTTTTTGTGTCGAATGCTTTTATGCTAAAGTCCATTTGATTCTCCGTGTCGTGTACGAATTGCCAGCCTGTTTGTCAGGCTGTTATTTAAACTTGTGGCCCAGTGAGGCCCTTAACTACCGAATTATAACTTTCGAATGATCTTTCAACGCGCCTTGAGACGTGAAATGGCAAGTGCCGCCGGCGCCACCTTCACCGTATTGTTCAGCATCTGCGTCACCTGGACCCTGATCACTGTCCTCGGCATGGCCGCCGGCGGCAAGGTGGCCTCCGGCGACGTGCTCGCGCTGATCGCTTTCGCAGCCTTGAATTATCTGCCAACTCTTGTGATCCTCACCAGCTTTATTTCGGTGCTGATGGTCGTCACGCGCACCTATCGCGATTCCGAGATGGTGGTGTGGTTCGCCTCGGGGCTGAGCCTGACCCGCTGGATCGCGCCGGTGCTGGTCTTCGGCCTGCCGCTGGTGCTGGCCACCGCGGCGCTGAGCTTCATCGCCACGCCATGGGCCAAGCAGAAAAGCTCGGAGTACGTGGAGCGCTTCGAAAAGCGCGAGGACTTGCAGAAGGTTTCGCCGGGCCAGTTCAAGGAGTCGGCATCGGCCAACCGCATCTTCTTCGTTGAAGGCGTGGCCGGCAAGAGCGCCGTGGTGCAGAACGTGTTCGTCAACACGATCGACGAACACGGCACCGCTGTCATCGTCGCGCGCGAGGGCGTCGTCAACACCGGCGCCAAGGGCGAACGCTATCTGGTGCTCAAGAACGGCCGCCGCTACCAGGGCACGCCCGGCCAGTCGGACTTCCAGACCATGGAGTTCGAAAGCTACAGCATGCGCGTGACCAACCAGACCCAGGACCTGGAGTCCGAGCGCAATGTCGCCGCCGTGCCGATCATGGAGCTGCTGTACGACGCCACGCCGGCCGGCCGCGCGGAACTGTTGTGGCGCATCGCCTCGCCGGTCACCTGCCTGGTGCTGATACTGCTGGCGATTCCGCTGGGCTTTGTCAATCCGCGCGCGGGCAGCTCGGCCAACCTGATCATCGCGGTGCTGATCTTCTTCAGCTACAGCAATCTGGTCAAGCTGGTGGAGGCCAACGTCAAGCAGGGCAAATCGGTCTTCGCGCTGTCCTGGTGGCCGCTGCACCTGATCGTCATGCTGCTGGTGGTCGCGCTGTTCGCGTGGCGCCTCAATCTCAACCATCGTTACCATCCGCTGGCGTTGCTGGCGGCGCTGAAGCGCTCGCGCGCCGCTGACAAGAAAGCCGTATCGCCATGAAGATCCTGCAACGCTATTTCGCCGTCACGATTTTCCAGGCGGTGGCATTCCTGGTGGTCGCCCTGCTGGCGCTGCAGGCGTTCTTTGACCTGACGGGCGAGCTGCCGTCGGTCGGCAAGAACGGCTACACCATCCAGTACGCCTTCCTGTATGTGCTGGTGCGCCTGCCGGCCCACGTGTACGAGGTGATGCCGCTGGCGGCGCTGATCGGCACCATCTACACCATGGCGCAGTTCGCGGCGACGTCCGAGTTCACCATCATGCGCGCGGCCAGCATGTCGACCGGAATGGTGGGATGGATGCTGGCCAAGATCGGCTTCGTGCTGGTGATCGTCACCTTCATCTTCGGCGAGCTGGTGGCGCCGCGCACCGCGCCGCTGGCGGAGAAAATCAAGTTGAGCGCGCGCGGCGCCGCGATCTCGTCGGAGTTCCGCTCCGGGCTGTGGACCAAGGACATCGTCAAGTCGGACGGCATGAGCGGGACCGTGACCGGCTCGCGCTTCTTCAACGTGCGCCAGGTGCAGCCGGACGGCACGCTGGTCGACGTCAAGCTCTACGAGTTCGACACCAGCTTCCGGCTGCGCTCGATCACGCTGGCCAAGATGGGCACCTTCAAGGGCAACAACAGCTGGCAGCTGTCGGACGTGACGGAAAATATCTTCACCAATCCAGCGCTGCTCAAGCCGGGCAGCGAGGCTAACCTGGCCAACAACTTCGCCCAGGACACCAGCCTGATCGAAACCCGCCACAGCGCCACCAAGGACCTGCTGTCCGAGGTCACGCCGAAGATCCTGTCGGTGGCCGGCTCGGATCCCGAGCGCATGTCGGCCAACGAGCTGGCCGTCTACACCCGCCACCTGCAGGAGAACAAGCAGGAGACGGAGCGCTTCAAGATCGCGTTCTGGAAAAAGCTGTTCGACCCGCTGGCCATCTTCGTGCTGATGGCGCTGGCGCTGCCGTTCGGCTACCTGCACACGCGCAGCGGCGGCGTGAGCTTGAAGATCTTTGTCGGTATCATGATCGGCGTCAGCTTCCAGCTGGTGAACTCCCTGTTCTCCCACCTGGGCATGCTGAGCGCCTTCCCTGCGATCGTCACGGCGATCGCGCCAAGTATATTATTCCTGCTGCTGGCCCTTGGGGCCTTGTGGTGGGTGGAGCGACATTAGCAATGACCAAGCAAGCCCTGATCCTTTTCGCTCATGGCGCCCGCGCCGCATCCTGGGCGGCGCCGTTCGAGCGGCTGCGCGAGCTGACGCAGGCGCGCACGCCCGGGGTGCGCGTGTCGCTGGCCTTCCTTGAGCTGATGACGCCTCAGCTGCCGGCGCTGGTGGCCGAGCTGACCGCCGACGGCATCACGCAGATCACCGTGGTGCCGGTGTTCCTGGGGCAGGGCGGCCATGTGCTGCGCGACCTGCCGCTGATGATCGACCAGTTGCGCATCGATCATCCGCAAGTCGGCATCAACGTGGTGGGGGCGGCCGGCGAGAACGCGGCCGTGCTCAATGCGCTGGCCGACTATTGCGTGGACTCCCTGTCAGCGCAGGCGGCGCCAGACTGACAGCGGAATATGCCCGTCCGGCCTGGCCGGCACGCGGTAGCTGAGTTCATCCCCGTTCAATTCGTAGCTGCGCTTCTGCTGCGTTCCCTCCCAATTTGAAAAGGCCGCGCTGGCGATGCTGAAGGTCAGCGTGCGCGCATCGCTGTCGACGGCGACGGTGCCGAAGTGCGTGCTCGACCCGAGAACGGCAGCCTCGAATTCGGCTGGCGTGCCGCTCTTCTTGTCGCCGCCGGCGAAGCGCGGCCGGTCGGAGCGGTAGATCTGCACGCTGTAGCGGCCCTGCCGGTCAATCATCATCAGGCCGGCGGGCGCTTCGCCGTAGTCGCGCACGCGCGTGCCGTCCGGCAGCAGCTGGTCGGCGGCGACCAGCGTCCAGGTACCGGCCAGCGGACAGTCCGGCGCGGCGCCGGCGGCCTGTGTAGCCGGCACCCACATGACGAGGCAAAATAATCGGTTCAGCAGTTTCATGGCGGTCTCCCTGGTGGCGATACGGTCACGATAACGGCAAAACCGTCTGAGCGAAATTGGCGAAATTTTCCCAATATGTGTGCATAATTGCACAATGAACCAACCGGACTGGGACCACCTCCGCTACTTCCTTGCGCTGCACGACGCCGGCACGTTGAGCGGCGCCGCGCGTGCGGCCGGCGTCGAACACACCACCGTTGCGCGGCGCATCGAGGCGCTGGAAGCGGCGTTGGCGGTGACGCTGTTCGACCGTTTTCCCAGGGGCTGGTCGCTGACGGCGGCCGGCAGGGCGCTGGTGCCGCACGCGCGCATGATGGAAGAGAGCCTGCATGGGCTGATGCGGGCGGCCAGCGGCGCTGCGCAATTGAACGGCAAAGTGCGGGTATCGGCGCCGCCGGCGCTGGCGGCCTACCTGCTGGCGCCGCGCCTGAAGCCTGCGTTAGTGCGCCTGCCTGGCATCGAACTGGATTTGCGCGGCGAGTCGCGCGAGACGGACCTGATGCGGCGCGAATCGGACATCGCGCTGCGCTTCAGGCGCCCCGAAGCTCCGGGGCTGGTGGTGCGGGCGCTGACGACGGTGGCTTATCGCCTGTATGCCAGCGCGGACTATCTGGCTGCGCGCACGCCGGAGCAATGGGAGTTCGCCGGCTACGATGAGCTGATGCAGGACACGCCGCAGCAGCAATGGCTGGAGAAGATACGCGACGGGCGCCGTTACTGCCTGCGTTCCAACGACCTGGGCGCCTTGTACCAGGCCACGCTGGCCGGCTGCGGGGTCGCGGTGCTGCCCGAATATTTGTCCGCGATGCAGCGTGGCGGCCTGGTCGCCATCGACGCGCCGGCCTGCCCGGTCAGGCGCAAGCTCTGGATCGTCATGCATGAAGATGTGCGCCGGGCCGCGCCGGTGCGAGCGGTGGCCGACGAATTGATCGCGCTGTTTACTTCCTAGGTACGATTTTGATCTCGTACAGCTTGGGCCACAGCTTGCCGGTGACGAACAGGCGCTTTTTCTCGGCGTCCCATGCGATGCCGTTCATGACGTTCTCGCCGTTCAGGCCTTTGCCTGCGGCCGGATACAGCTTGCCCAGGTCTATCCAGCCGGTGATCTTGCCGCTGGCCGGGTCGATGCGGGCGATGGTGTTGGTGTGCCACAGGTTGGCGTAGATTTCGTCGCCCACCACTTCAAGCTCGTTGACCTGGTCGACCGGGATGCCGTCCGCCGTCACCTTCACGCGGCGCACTTCAAGAAAGGTCTTGGGATCTAGGAAGCGCAGCGTGGCCGTGCCGTCGCTCATGATCAGTTCCTTGCCGTTCTGCGTCAGGCCCCAGCCCTCGCCGGGATAGGCGAACTGGCCGCGCATCTCGAAAGTGGCCAGGTCGAACACGAAGCCGGTCTGCGTTTGCCAGGTCAGGCCGACCAGGGTGTCCTTCCATACCGTCAGCCCCTCGCCGAAGTACTGCGGCGGGATATCCCTGGTTTTCAGGACCTTGCCGGTCTCCAGGTCCACTTTGCGGATCGACGATTTGCCATTCAGGCCGGTGCTCTCGTACAGGAAGCCGTCGCGGTACAGCAGGCCCTCGGTGAAGGCCTGCGGATCGTGCGGATAGGTGTGGACGATCTTGAAGTCGTAGGTCGGGATGGCGGCGAATGCGCCGGCGGCGGCCGGCATCAATGCGAGGAGGAGCAGGGTCTTGGCGCAGTTTGTTTTCACTATTCGGTCGCTGATGAGTTTTCGAGTTCGATCATGGCGTCGAGCGTCGTGCCGGGGGCGTCGAGTTCCGCCTGGACGCAGGCGCGCGCTTCGGGCGACTGCACCAGCGTCACCGCCTGTGCGCGCGCCGCTTCCGCCGCAGCAGTATCGCCGCAGCCGGCCAGCAAGTCCAGTACCAGCGCCAGCTCGGTGACGTAGTTGTACACCTCGGCCAGCAGCGCGGATATGCCGTCGGTGGTGAGCACGTTCAGGCCGGCGCGCCGTTCGTTGAGCAGGGCGGCGGCTTGCGCCAGGTGCTGCTCCGGGTGCGGAAAGTGGCGCCTGGCCAGCGCGTAGTCGCCGCACACGATCAGCGACGGCAGCGCCGAGCGGGCGCATTGCGCGGCCAGCGCTTCCGGTAGTTGCTGGAACAGGTGCCAGGTGTTTTGCAGGTCGCCCAGTTTGTCGTTGATGGCGCGGATGT
Source organism: Duganella vulcania (assembly GCF_009857655.1). Lineage (NCBI taxonomy): Bacteria > Pseudomonadati > Pseudomonadota > Betaproteobacteria > Burkholderiales > Oxalobacteraceae > Duganella > Duganella vulcania. The sequence continues at coordinate 13,534 of NZ_WWCX01000042.1, read as the reverse complement.
CGTTGAACAGCGCGGCGGCGTCGACGTTGGCATCGCCGGTTTGCGCCAGCAGGCGCTGGCTGTCGCGGTCGCGCAGCTCGACCAGCGCATGGCGCGCCGGCAGGTGCTCTTCCGCCAGCTTGGCCCAGGCGCTCAGGATGTAGGAAAGGCGCAGCGGCGCGCTGTCGGCGTCGGCCGCGCTGGCGTCGAACAGCCAGATATAGTCGGCCAGCGCGTTATCGAAGGCGCCCTCGGAGTGGGCCTTCCACGCGCGTTCCAGCACTTCTTGAACAGTGTCCATCGCTACCTCGGTTGGTGTGTATGGACATTCTATTACGGATCAGGCGCGCAGTTGCTCTTCAGCTGAAGGGAGTTGCGGGTGTTCGATGTTCTGGTGGGGGCGGGTGGTCATCGCTTCGCCCAGCATCACCAGTACCGGTCCGTGGGCGGCGCAAAGGCCGCGCGCCAGCGAGGCGATGGTCAGGCGGCGGATCCGCTGGTCCGGCCGGCTGCAGTTTTCGATCACCACCACCGGCGTATCGGGGCGGCGGCCCTGCGCCAGCAGGCGTTCCGCCGTGGCGATGGCTTCGCGGCCGCCCATGTACTGCACCAGCGTGTCGGTGTCCGGGATGGCGTCGTGCGTCGAGTGCTCCGGCGCGGTGGAGGAGGTGAAGAAGGCGACGCTGCGCGCCACGCCGCGCTTGGTCAGCGGCTGCTTGCTGGCCGCCGCCGCAGCCAGCGCGGTGGTGATGCCGGGGACGACTTCGACCTCGATGCCGGCTTCTTCAAGCGCGCGCAGTTCCTCGTCGGCGCGGCCGAACAGCATCGGGTCGCCGCCCTTGAGGCGCACCACCAGCTGCACCTTGTGCGCGTAGTCCACCATCTGCTTGTTGATGAACTGCTGCGCGGCCGACAGCTGGCCGTAGCGTTTACCGACCAGGATTTTTTCGGCTTGAGGGCACAGTTCCAGCATCTCCGCGGTCACGAGCGCGTCGTGCAGCACCACGTCGGCTTGCGCCAGCAGGCGCGCGCCGCGCAGCGTGATCAGGTCCTGGGCGCCGGGGCCGGCGCCGATCAGGTAGACTTTTCCACGGGATGCCATCGCTGTTCCTGCTGCCTTACTCGCCGAGACGGATCATGCCCGCCGCCACCGTCTGGTGCGTGACTTCATCGATCAGGATGAAGGCGCCGGTCGCGCGGATGTCGTCGTAGGCATCGGCCGCCAGCGGCTGCTGCACGGTCAGGCCGATGCGGGCGATATCGTTCAGCTTCAGGCCTTCGGCGCTGTGGCGCTGTTGCGTGTTGATATCCAACAGCGATTCGATGCCGGTGATCTTGGCCGAGGTCTGCTTGGTGCCATGCTTGATCCAGTACTTGCGGCGCTGGTCCAGCGGCTCGTCGGACATCCAGCACACGTCCGCCTTCAGCTGCTTGAGCAGGGTGGCCGGTTGCGCCGCGCTGGCCAGCAAATCGCCGCGCGAGATGTCCAGGTATTCGTTGAGCAGCAGCGTGACCGACTGGCCCACCACCGCCGATTGGTGCGAGCCTTCCAGCGTGACGATGTCCTTGACGGTCGCGCTCTGGCCGGACGGCTGTACCACCAGCTTGTCGCCGACCGACACCTTGCCGGCTTCGATGCGCCCCATGTAGCCGCGGAAGTCGTTGGCTTCGTGGCCATTGTGGCGCGCCACCAGCTGCACCGGGAAGCGGAACGGCGCGTTGTGCGATTCTTCGTAGACGGACAGCGATTCGAGCAGCTCGATCAGCGTCGGGCCCTTGTACCAGCTCAGTTTTTCGCTGGCGTCGACCACGTTGTCGCCGGTCAGGGCGGACAGCGGGATCGGCGTGATGTCCTTCAGGCCCAGGCTCGCGGCGAATTCGCCGTAAGCCTTGACGATGCGGTCGTAGATGGCCTGGTCGTAGTTCACCAGGTCCATCTTGTTGACGGCGACGATCACGTGCTCGATCTGCAGCAGGTGGGCGATGGTCGAGTGGCGCTTGGTCTGGATCAGCAGGTCCACGCCGCCGTCCTCGCGCAGCTTCACTTTCGACACGTCGATCAGGATGATGACCGCGTCGGCGGTGGATGCGCCGGTGACCATGTTGCGGGTGTACTGCTCGTGGCCCGGCGTGTCGGCGATGATGAACTTGCGTTTGGGCGTGGCGAAGTAGCGGTAGGCCACGTCGATGGTGATGCCTTGTTCGCGTTCGGCTTCCAGGCCGTCGGTCAGCAGCGACAGGTCGACCGCTTCGCCGACGGTGCGCTTGTGCTTGGAGCGCGACATGGCGTCCAGCTGGTCGGCGAAGATGCCTTTGCTGTCGAACAGCAGGCGGCCGATCAGCGTGGATTTGCCGTCGTCGACGGAACCGGCGGTGATGAAGCGCAGCAGGCCGCGCTCAGTCAGATTCTCATTCAGTGCGTTCATTTAGAAGTATCCTGCTTTTTTACGTTTTTCCATCGATGCTTCGGAGGTCTGGTCGTCCATCCGGGTGGCGCCGCGTTCGGTGATTTGCGTGACCGCGGTTTCGGCGATGATCTGCTCCACCGTGGCCGCATCCGACGACACCGGGCAGGTGCAGGAGATGTCGCCGACGGTACGGAAGCGCACCACCTGGGTCTCGACGGTTTCGCCTTCGCGCGCCGGGGTCAGGTCGGTCAGCGGCACCAGCAGGCCGTTGCGCGGAATGACCTGGCGTTCGTGGGCGAAGTAGATCGGCGGCAGTTCCAGCTTTTCGCGGGCGATGTACTGCCACACATCGAGCTCGGTCCAGTTCGAGATCGGGAACACGCGCATGTTCTCGCCCGGATGAACGCGGGTGTTATACAGGTCCCACAGTTCCGGGCGCTGCGATTTGGGATCCCACTGGCCGAATTCGTCGCGGAAGGAGAAGATGCGCTCCTTGGCGCGGGCCTTCTCTTCGTCGCGGCGGGCGCCGCCGATGCAGGCGTCGAAGCCATGTGCGGCGATGGTCTCCAGCAGCGTGACCGCCTGCGCGGCGTTGCGCGAATCGGTCTGCGGATTACGCAGGCGCACCGTGCCTTTTTTGATCGACTCTTCCACCGAGCCGACGATCAGGCGTTCGCCCAGTTCGGCCACGCGCTTGTCGCGGAAGGTGATGACTTCCTCGAAATTGTGGCCGGTGTCGACGTGCACCAGCGGGAAGGGGAATTTGCCGGGACGGAAAGCCTTCTCCGCGATGCGCAGCAGGACCACCGAGTCTTTACCGCCGGAGAACAGCAGGGCGGGGTTGCTGCATTCGGCCGCCACTTCGCGCATGATGTGGATCGCTTCCGATTCCAGTGCGTCGAGGTGGCGCGAGTTCATTTGCGTTGCATGCGCGGCGGGGTTTTCAACAATAGCGTTCATGGACTATGCCTATTTTTTCTGTGTGGCGCGGGCTTATCAAGCCGCCACGGATTTAATGCGTATCAGTTTGCCATCGACCATGTGCAGGCCGCATTCCTTCGAGTCCGGATTCTCCCACCACCAGCGGCCGGCGCGGACGTCTTCGCCCGGTTCGATGGCGCGCGTGCAGGGTGCGCAGCCGATCGATGGATAGCCCTGGTCGTGCAGTGCATTGTACGGCACGTTATTGTCGCGGATGTAGTTCCAGACGTCCTGCTCCGACCAGTCGGCCAGCGGATTAAACTTGGTCATGAAGTGGGCCGGATCGTCCTCCTCCACCATCAGCGAGGTGCGGGTGGCCGATTGCGCGCGGCGCTGGCCGGTCACCCATGCCTTGTTGCCGGCCAGGGCGCGGCCCAGCGGCTCGACCTTGCGGATGCGGCAGCACTCGCGGCGCATCTCGACGCTGTCGTAGAAAGCGTTCAGGCCATTCTGCGCGACGTAGGCGTCGACCGCTTCCGGCTGCGGCTTGTACAGCGCGATCTCGTAGCCGTCGTAGTGCTCCTTCACGCGGTCCAGCATGGCCAGCGTCTCGGGATGCAGGCGTCCGGTCTCAAGCGAGAAGATGCCGATATCCAGTTTGGATTTCAGGATCAAATCGGTCAGCACCATGTCTTCGGCCGCCAGGCTGGAGGCGAAGACCGCCGGGCTGTGATCCTTGACGATGCGGTCCAGCGTGGCGCGGGTGTCCGCAATCAGCTTGTTCATGTCGCTCATCGCCGCTCCCTCAGATGCCGAAGCCGTCGTTGTTGGCGCCGACGCCGACATTGCGGGCGTGGCGGCGGAACAGCGGCACCTTCTGGTCCACCGACGCCTGGTAGGTCTCCGAGAAATCGGACAGGCCTTTCAGCGCTTCGTGGATGCTGCGGTCCGGACGCGTGGCGTAGGCATTGAAGCCGACGCGCCGCATCGAGAACAGCTGGTCGCGCAGCACGTCGCCGATGGCGCGCAGTTCGCCGGTCCAGCCCAGGCGGGTGCGCAGGTTGTAGGCGATCGAGTAGCCGCGGCCATCGGTGAATTTGGGGAAGTCGACGGCGATCAGCGCGAGCTTGGACAGGTCGTCCTTCAATGCTTCCGGGCGCTCGTCGCTGGCGATCCAGACGCCGATCTCGCCGGCGGCGGCGCGCGCGGCCAGCAGCTCGCGCTGCACCAGCCAGAGGCTCAGCGGAACAATGAATTTACCCTCGGGGACGGCGATGGTGGCCGGGTCGTGCTTGGGCGCGCCATCGACCGGCTCGGCCAGGCGCAGCACCAGCCAGTCGTCTTCGACGATTTCATGGCCCTTGATGATCAGGTTCTTCACTGCTTCAGACATATTCATCCTCTCCAACCAGGCGACCGGCTTCGACGATCGGCGTGGCGTACACAAATTCCTTGAACGGCGCGATGCCCAGGCGCTGCGCGCAGTCGGCGAACGATTCGCCTTCGTAGCGGTCGCGCACATACACGTGCAGCAGGCGGCCTATCACCTCCGGCATCTGCAGCGCGGAGAACGACGGTCCGATGATCTTGCCGATGGCGGCGTTGTTGCCCTGCGCGCCGCCGATCGACACTTGATACCATTCGCTGCCGTCCTTGTCGACCCCCAGCACGCCGATGCTGCCGACGTGGTGGTGGCCGCAGGCGTTGATGCAGCCGGAGATATTCAGTTCGATCTCGCCGATGTCATGCTGGAAGTCGATATTGTCGAAGCGCTCCGCGATGGCTGCGGCGATCGGCAGCGATTTCGCATTGGCCAGCGAGCAGAAGTCGCCGCCCGGGCAGCAGATCATGTCTGTCAGCAGGCCGATGTTCGGCGTCGCCAGGCCCTTGGCCTTGATCTGTTCCCACAGCGTGTACAACTGCGACTGCTCGACATCGGCCAGGATGATGTTCTGCTCGTGCGTGACGCGCAGTTCGCCGAAGCTGTAGCGGTCGGCCAGGTCGGCCATGAAGTCCATCTGCTCGGCGGTGGCGTCGCCCGGCGGCACGCCGGTCTTCTTCAGCGACAGCACCACGGCCGCGTAGCCGGGCTGCTTGTGCGGCTTGACGTTGCGGTTGACCCAGTTGGCGAAGGCCTTGTTGCCGGCGTGCGCCGCGACCACGTCGCTGTCGTCCAGCTGCTTGTAGGCCGGCGGCTGGAAGTAGTCGATCACGCGCTGCATCTCTTCGACGGTCAGCGTTTCCGGGCCGTCCTTCAGGTCCGCCCATTCGGCTTCGACCTGGCGGGTGAATTCCTCGACGCCGATGGCCTTCAGCAGGATCTTGATGCGGGCCTTGTACTTGTTGTCGCGGCGGCCGTACTGGTTATACACGCGCATCACGGCTTCGGTGTAGGTCAGCAGGTGCTGCCATGGCAGGAAGTCGCGGATCACGCTGCCCAGGATGGGCGTGCGGCCCATGCCGCCGCCGGCCATGAACTTGAAGCCGATCTCGCCGGCGTCATTGCGCACCACGGTCAGGCCGATGTCGTGCACGGCGATGGCGGCGCGGTCCTCGACGGCGCCGTTGATGGCGACCTTGAACTTGCGCGGCAGGGCGATGAATTCAGGGTGGAAGGTGGACCACTGGCGCAGCACCTCGGCGTACGGACGCGGATCGATGATCTCGTCGGCGGCCACGCCGGCGAACGGGTCGGAGGTGGTGTTGCGGATGCAGTTGCCCGAGGTCTGGATGGCGTGCATCTCCACCGAGGCCAGGTCGGTCAGGATGTCCGGGGTCTGTTCCAGCTCGATCCAGTTGAACTGGATGTTCTGGCGGGTGGTGAAGTGGCCATAGCCACGGTCGTACTTGCGGGCGATCTGCGCGAACATGCGCATTTGCTTCGACGCCAGCAGGCCGTACGGCACGGCGATGCGCAGCATGTAGGCGTGGCGCTGCATGTACAGGCCATTTTGCAGGCGCAGCGGCAGGAATTCGGCTTCGGTCAGCTCATCGGACAGGCGGCGGCGCACCTGGTCCCGGTACTGGGCGATGCGTTCGCGGACGATGAGATGGTCATATTGGTCGTATTGATACATATTCTTCCTAGATAGTCGCTTGCTAGAACCCCCAAACTAGCGCTAATAGTAATAAACTTCGTCTTTATTCCATACGACTTAGTCTTTATTTGCTTATATACGTATTGGGTATAAGCATGCACGTTAATAATTTATGATGGGCCTGGATCTGCAATGAACCTTCACCAACTGCGCTTCGTGCGCGAAGCTGTACGCCAGAACTACAACCTGACCGATGCCGCCAAGGCGCTGTTTACGTCGCAGCCCGGCGTTTCCAAGGCGATTATCGAGCTGGAGGAGGAGCTGGGCGTCGATATCTTCACCCGGCACGGCAAGCGCATCCGCGGCCTGACCGAACCGGGGCGGCTGGTGCTGGAATCGGTAGAGCTCATTATGCAGGAGATCGACAGCCTCAAGCGCATCGGCAAGGAATATGCGGCCCAGGACAGCGGCAGTTTTACCATCGCCACCACACACACGCAGGCGCGCTACACGCTGCCGAAGGTGGTGCAGGCCTTCATGCTGAAGTTTCCCAAGGTAAGGTTATCATTGCTGCAAGGCAATCCCCAGCAGATCGCCGAGATGGTGCAGCGCGACCAGGCCGACCTGGCGATCGCCACCGAATCCATTGCCGGCGTGACCGGCTTGATAACCTTGCCATGTTATCAATGGGAGCACGTGGTGGTGGTGTCGCCGGACCATCCCTTGCTCAAATCCAGGCAGGTGACGCTGGAAGAAATTGCCGCATTCCCGATTATCACTTACGATGGCGCCTTTGCCGGCCGCAGCAAGATCGACCATGCCTTCTCCCTGCGCGGGCTGAAGCTGGACGTGCTGCTGGAAGCCATCGACGCCGACGTGATCAAGACTTATGTGGAGTTGGGCATGGGGATTGGTATCATAGCGGGCATGGCCTTCGATGCCGAGCGCGACAAGAACCTGCGCGCTATCCCTGTGGGCCACCTGTTCGGCATGAATGTGTCGCGGGTGGCGGTCAAGCAGGGGGCTTACCTGCGCAGCTATATCTACACCTTTATTGAACTGCTGACGCCTACGCTCAACCGCAAGTTGATCGAGCAGGCCATGAGCGGTGAAAAAGAACACTACGAACTGTAAATTAGAAAGTAAGACATGATTACCAATCAGTTGGCACAATTTTATGCCGTCAACGCCGACAACTATGACCAGGTCTATGCGCAGGAAGAGCGCTTCGACGATCTGGATGACTTGCAGGAAATGGTCGCCGAGCTGTTCCAGGGGCACAAAGTGCTGGAGCTGGCCTGCGGCACCGCTTACTGGACTGACCTGATCGCGGAAGTGGCGGAATCGGTGCACGCCACCGATCTGGTGCCGGAAATGATCGCGCTGGCCGAAACCCGCGGCCTGGACGAGGATGTGGTGAGCTTCGGCGTGATGGATGCCTTCAACCTGCCGGACGGCCTGGAAGGCAAGTACACGGCGGTGTTCGCGGCCGGCCTGTGGGCGCACGTCAAGCGTGAAGACCAGGAAAAATACCTGAAGACGCTGCGCGCCAAGCTGGGCAAGGATGTGTTGCTGGTACTGCTGGATGAGTCTTATGTCGATGGCAACAGCATGGTGTTCGCCCGCACTGACCTGGAAGGCAATACCTTCCAGATCCTGACCGCAGACGACGGCCAGCGCTATGAAGTGATGAAGAACTACCTGACCGACAGCACGCTGCGCAAGCGCTTCGCCACGTCGGCGCGGCAGATCCGCGTCGAGCGGCTGGAGTATTACTACCTGCTCAGTTGCCGGTTGAAATAAGCATTCCCGTCAAAAGCCGCTTTTAGCGGCTTTTTTTATATTGATGCTGATTTACAACAAATGGTCGATGTCACATTGTTGAAGTAATTGATAGGCAAGATACGCCGCGTAGATTCATTACATGCAATTACTTCTTTCAACCTCAAGTAGAGAACATCAAGTGAAAAAACTTACTCTGGTAGCAATGATCATCGGCGGTTTCGCAGCTCAGGCACATGCTCAATCGAATGTCACGATCTATGGCCTGGTCGATGCCGGCCTGGTCAGCGAGCGCGGCGGCGCTGCAGGCAGCGTGACCAAAGTCACCAGCGGTATCGGCGGCCAGTCCCGTCTGGGCTTCCGCGGCACCGAAGACTTGGGCAACGGCCTGTCGGCCATCTTCACCCTGGAAACCGGCCTGAAAGTGGATGACGGCAAGCTGGACAACGCAGACAGCGCCCTGTTCAACCGCCAGTCCTTCGTCGGCCTGAAGAGCAAGGACGCCGGCACCCTGACCATCGGCCGTCAATACACCATGCTGTACAACGCCATGAGCCAGGTCGCCGACCCGTTCGGCGCAGGCTACGCTGGCAGCATCAAGAACCTGTTCCCAGCCGCCGGCGCGAACACCCGCACCAGCAACGCCCTGGTCTACGCGACCCCGGTGATGGAAGGCTTCAGCGCCGAAGGCCTGTACTCGCTGGGCGAGCAGGCTGGCAGCTCGACCGCCGGCCGCCAGTTCGGCTTCGGCCTGAACTACGCCAACGGTCCGCTGAACGCGCGCCTGGTGTACAACAACCGCAACAACGACACCGCCGCCGTCGGCGCGACCCCTGCCAAGCTGCAGGACACCGGCCGCAACACCCTGTTCGCGATCAACTACGACTTCCAGGTTGTCAAAGCCTTCTTCGCCTACGGCGCGGACAAGGGCGTGAACAGCGCGGCACTGCCGGTGGCCAACGCCTACGGCTACGCCGTGGCGCCTAAAGCCAGCATCGACAGCAACGACCTGCTGATCGGCGTGCAAGTGCCGGTCGCTCCGAGCGGCACCATCATGGCTTCGTACATCCGCAAGAACGACAAGACCGTCAACAACCAGGACGCCGACCAGTGGGCGCTGGGCTACCTGTACTCGCTGTCGAAGCGTACCGGCATGTATGTTGCCTACGCCAAGATCAAGAACAAGAACGGCGCCGGCTACACCGTTGGTAACAACAACGAACCTGGTAGCGGCGACAAGGCCTTCAACGTCGGCATCCGTCACGCGTTCTAAGCGGGATCAGGCGGCGTTTTCCTGAGGTGGCAGCGGCAGCCGGATCGTGATCCGGGTGCCGCCGTCGCTGACGATGGAGATGTCGCCGTGTAGTGCCCAGACGCGTTCGCGCATCCCGATCAGGCCGAAGGACGATGCCTTGTCCATGTCCTTTTCGGCGATGCCGCGGCCGTCGTCGTGGATGGTGATTTTCAGCTGTCCGTCAACGCGATACAGCGACAGCATGACCTTGCTCGCCTCGGCGTGGCGGGTGATGTTGGTCAGCGCTTCCTGCGCAATGCGGAAGATGGCCGTGCTGTAGGCGTCGTCCAGTATCAAGTCTTCTTCATTCGCGTCCAGCGTGCAGGCGATGCCGTAGCGCGCGACGAACTCCTGGCGCAAGCTTTCCAGTGCAAAATACAAGCCTCCCTCATCGAGCGCGCGCGGGCGCAGATTGCTGGCGATGCGCCGCAGCGACGTGATCGCCGACATCAGCAGCTCGTCCATGCCGGCCTGGAGCTTGCGGGCCGCCGCATCGTTGTTGTGCTGTTGTTGCAGCAGCGCCAGATCCACCCGCAGCGTCGCCAGTAGCTGGCCCAGGTCGTCATGCAGTTCGCGGGCGATGTGCTTGCGTTCCTCTTCCCGTATCGTCTGCAGCGCGGCCGACAGTTCGCGCAGCTGCGAATAGGATTGTTCCAGCTGCTCCTGCACCAGCTTGCGCTCGGTGATGTCGCGCAGGATGATGGTGTAGATGCGGTGGCCGTTTTCCGCCAGCGACGAGATCGACCCCTCCAGCGGGAAGTGCTGGCCACCCGTCTTGAGTCCGGTCACCGCATAATCGCTGGCGCGGCGGCCTTTCATACGCAGGCGGATGCCGGTGTTGCCGAAGTAACGGGTGGAGGCCGGTTCGTTGCTCAGACGCTGGTCGCGCGGGATGAATTGCTGCAGCGGCGCGCCCTCCATCGCCTGCACCGTGGTGCCGAACATGGCGGCCGCCGAGGGGTTGGCTTGCAGGATGCGCTGGCGCTCGTCGGTGGAAATGATGGCATCGTTGGCGTGCTGGATGATGCCGCGGCTGCGCTTGTGGGCGGCGGCGGTGCGCGCGCATTGCCAGCCCATGCGCCAGGACAGCCGGCTGGCGAGCGCGATGGCGCCGGTGAGTAACAGTAGTGATCGGGTTCGCCCCATGCACGCCTCCATGCGGCCGGCGGCCGCGTGGAGTCACACTAAAGCAAGCGCGTGGCTAGGGTTTGATATGCCGCAGACGTGCGGGACGTCGGCGGCGGTATTACATCTGCTTGAACAGGTGCAGGAAGCTGCGGCTCACTTCCAGCTTGTCCGGCTTGCCCTTGATCATGACCAGGTGGCGGCCGCGGATGTCGCGCGTTACGCCCTCGATGGCGTTGACGTTGACCAGCGTGGCGCGGTGAATTTGCCAGAACAGTGCCGGGTCCAGCTCCTCGGCCAGGTCGCGCACCGGCTTGCGGATCAGCGCTTCGTAGCGTTCGGTCTGCACGCAGGTGTACTTTTCGTCCGAGCGGAAGAACAGGATTTCCTCGACCGGGATCATGCGCAGGTCCTGGCCGATGCTGGCCTGGATCCACTGCAGATAGGTGGGCTTGGGCGTGGCGATCTTCTCCGCCAGCTGCGACAGCATGGCCGTCACGCTGGCATTGACGTCGGCGGCCGCACCTGGCTTGCTCATGCGGGTCTTGAGACGGTCGACCGTGATCTGCAGGCGCTCCTGCTCGGGCGGTTTGAGCACGTAGTCGACCGCGCCGCGTTCGAAGGCTTCGACCGCGTAGGCGTCGTAGGCGGTCACGAACACGATGTGGCTCTTGTTGCCGATGACCGTGGCCGCTTCCATGCCGGTCTTGCCGGGCATGCGGATGTCGAGGAAGGTGAAGTCCGGCTTGAGTTGGTCGACCAGTTCGATCGCCTCATCGCCATTCTTGGCTTCGCCAATGATCTCCAGCTCGGGCCAGACCTGGCCCAGGCGCATGCGCAGTTGGTCGCGCATCAAACGTTCGTCGTCGGCAATGATTGCTGTAGGCATGTGGGTGTATTCTGCAATGTTAATTATTTAAACAATTAATTATTCAACGAATCGCTGTAATAATCAATCGATCTTATTTGGACAGCTGGTACGGGACTTCGATCGTGGCGATGACGCCGCTCGGGCTGTTGGCGGCGATCAGCAGCTGGCCTTGGTCGCCGTGCAGCAGTTTCAGGCGTTCGCGGATGGTCATCAGGCCCAGGCCGGTGCCGTCGCTGGGCACGGCGCCGAAGCCGAGGCCGTTGTCGGTGACGATCACCCGCAGCTTGTTGTGGGCCACGTCGGCGCGTACTTTCAGCGTGCCGCCCTCGGGCTTCGCTTCCAGGCCGTGCTTGATGGCGTTTTCCACCATCGATTGCAACATCATCGGCGGGAAGGCGGCGGTGCGCAGGCCGTCGGGGATGTCGAAGTCGACGGTCAGGCGTTCTTCCATACGCATTTTCAGCAGGTTGAGGTAGGCCACCACCATGTCGGCTTCGCGGCCCAGGTTGGTGATCAGGGCATTGTCGCGCATCTGCGGCAGCACCGCGCGCAGGTATTTGATCAGGCTGCGTTGCATGGCCGAGGCGCGCGGCGGGTCGGTTTCGATCAGGTGCTCGACCGAGGCCAGGGTGTTGAACAGGAAGTGCGGCTCGACCTGGGCTTGCATCATTTGCATCTTCGCTTCGCTGAGCTGGCGCTGCATGGATTCGCGTTCGACGGCGGCGTTGGCGGTCAGGGTTTCGGCCTCGGCACGTTTTTTTCCGCCCATCAGCGCCTTGGTGCCGAACAGCGCGAGCACCAGCAGCGAGACGAAGCTCTTGAACCAGGTCGAGGCTTGGCGGTGGTAGCGGGTGACTTTTTGCTCGGCGGCGTCGTCGACCGCTTCTTCGATGGCGTTCGACAGTTCTTCGCCGATCTGCGGCGGCAGGTCGATGTGGACTTCCTCGCCCGGCAGGGTGGGTAGGGCAGGGACGGATGCCGCGCCTGGCTTGCCCATTTTTGCGGCCGGGGCCGGAGGGGCTGGCGGCGCTGCCGGCGCCGCGTCGGCGGGTTCGGCCGGTGGCGCTACCGGCGGGACGTGGGGCGAATTACTGTCTTCGTTGCTGGAGTCGGAGTCGTTTTTATCGGTTTTGTCGGCATCCTTGTTGCGGATCTTGCCGCGCGGGTTGAAGTGGATGCCGCTGTCGTCAATCAGGATATTGGTGTCGCCGTTTTTGCGCTTGGGATGCTTGTCGTTCTTGATCACGACTTCTTCGTCCGGGCTGGATGAGAACAGCTCGTCCTGCAGGATGGAGCCGGCGATCAGCGTCAGCACCGCGAAGACCAGGAACTTCCACCACGACAGTTGAGTAACCCAGGTAGCGGTCGCATCGAAACCGCGGTGCAGCCAGGCGCCGGCGGTTTTCAGGGTGTCTTGGGTTTTAGGCATCGGAAACATGTGAGGCTTTCGTTCTATGAATTGTCGTGCAAGCGGCAAGTGTAGCTTAGCGATCAACTATTATTGGGCAAAGCTATTGGGACGATGCAACTGTAAGGGATTGTGGGCATGGGAGCTAATCCCATGCGACAGTCTGCAGAATAACGGGGATGGGAGGCGGAGATAGGGGAAGGGCGGCCACGCGTTGCGGCGCAGCACTTGCGGAATTCATTTTCGTTTGCTATAGTTCGCCCCCTCGCAGAACACAGCACATGTTGCTGAGTGAAACGAGAAAAAAGAAGGGGTTGACGAAACGATCTAAACGCTTCATACTCTTTCTTCTTCGCTGACGGACACAACGCTTCGCAGCAAACGCAGTACCGAATAAAGTTCTTTAAAAATTAACAGTCGATAAGTGTGGACGTTTGATGAAGGTGCGCAGCAGACTAGTTCTGCTGATACTTAAAATATCAAATGTTCACAAAAAGTAATGAAATAGGCGCTATGAAAATAGTGGCCTGTCAGTATTTTGAGTGAGCGACCCGTGAGAAATCACGGTGCTACGAAAGTAGCAAATAAACAGAGATTAAACTGAAGAGTTTGATCCTGGCTCAGATTGAACGCTGGCGGCATGCCTTACACATGCAAGTCGAACGGCAGCGCGGGGCAACCTGGCGGCGAGTGGCGAACGGGTGAGTA